>JAIEQN010000015.1 GCA_019747685.1 Gemmataceae bacterium | reverse complement strand
GCCGCGGTCGCGGCGGCGGTGGCGAGGAACCGGCGGCGGGAGGGTGAGGACACGGGTCGTCTCCGGGGGTGGGCGGACCGCCCCAGTGTACTCCCGGGGCCGCCCGGGCTACACCATCTTCCGCCCGAATCCCTCCCACGGAGTTCAACACATGTCCGGGAAGAAGTCGGCCGCCCTCGCCCTGGCCGCGGCCGCCGTCGCCGCCGCCGCGGTCGTCGCCCGCCAGGAGGTCAAGGAGTACAAGAGCGGGGTCGTCTGGCCGGAGCCGAAGGTGGTGGCCCCGGGCGAGAAGCCGGGCGACCCGCCGGCCGACGCCGTGATCCTGTTCGACGGCAAGGACCTGTCGAAGTGGAAGGGCGGGGAGAAGTGGGAGATCAAGGACGGGTACGCGGTCGTCCGGGGCGGGGACATCAGCACGAAGGACAACTACGGCGACTACCAACTGCACGTCGAGTTCGCCACGCCCGAGAAGGTCCGCGGCAGCGGCCAGGGGCGGGGCAACAGCGGCGTCTTCCTGGCCGACCGGTACGAGGTCCAGGTGCTCGACTCGTTCGGCAACAAGACGTACTTCGACGGCCAGGCGGCCAGCCTGTACAAGCAGCAGCCGCCGATGGTGAACGTCAGCCGCAAGCCGGGCGAGTGGCAGACCTACGACATCGCGTTCGAGGCCCCGCGGTTCGACGGCGGCAAGGTGGTCAAGCCGGGGATCGTGACCGTGTTCCACAACGGGGTGCTGGTGCAGAACCACTTCGAGCTGCAGGGCGGGACGTACTACGACCGGCCGGCCAGCTACGAGCCGCACCCGGTCAAGCAGCCGATCCGGCTCCAGAACCACGGCGACCCGGTCAAGTACCGGAACATCTGGCTCCGCGAACTGACCCCGATCGTCGTAAAGAACCCCGAGGGGAAGTGACACGGCCGGGCCGGGCGGCCCACGCCCGGCCCGACGGCCTCACGGGGCGACGACCAGCACCCGGAAGTCCGTCTCGCACGTCCCGCTACAGGTCTCGTCGGCGACGTGCAGGTCGGTCAGCCCGGGCTTGACGTCCGCGGCCGCCCGGACCGTCACCACGAACGGGCTCAGCCCCTTGTCGGCCAGCGGCTTGTACGCCGGGGCCCGGGAGGCCGCGGACGCCTCCAACATCACCGGCACCGACACCGTCAGCCCGCCCTTCGTCCAGGTCGTCCGCTCCTTCCCCTCCCCCGCGTCGCCCATCCCGGACACCCGCAGCCCGCCGCCGCGGGTCATGAGGGCACACGGGGCACAGAGGGTCAGTTCCTTCGTCTCGCCCGGCTTCAGGACGACGACCGGGACGATCCGCCGCGGCGGCTCTTCCTTCGGCGGGTCGGCCGCCGACCGCGACAGGACCGCCGCCGCGACCACCCCGCACACCCCGGCCGCCGCCCACGACGTCCGCATGGCTTACCCCCGGGTAGGACTTCGCATCGGCGCCATCATACCCGCCCCACCGGCCGGCGGGGTAACGGGAGTGTAACCAGCGCACGGACCCGCCGGCCGGCCTCCTCGTCATCCGTCAGGTCGTAGACGAACAGACACCCGCCGAGGACGGCCGTCGGGGGCCGGTCCCGGAGCCGGCGGTACAGGTCGGGATCGGGCAGGTACAGCCCGGCGAGGTGGGTGGCGCTGACCACCACGATGCACCGGTCGGCGGCGGCCGGGATCGGCACACCGCCCACCAGCCCGACCCGGCCGAACCCCGGGAGGGCGTGGTAGCGGAGGCCGTGGGCCTCCGGCCGGTCGGTCCCGAAGTACGCCAGGTGGACGGCCTCGATCCCCTCACGGTCCATGTACGCCTTGAGGGCCGGCAACCCCTGGCCCCAGTCGAGGTTCGAGTCGGCGAGCGGGAGTTCGCCGGCCAGCTCGTTCAGGTAGGCCAGTTGGTGCGGGGCCGCCCGCCACCCGGCGGCCGCCGCCCACCCGAGGCACCCGGCCAGCACCACCAGCCGGGGAAGCCGGTACGGCCCCGGGGCCGCCAGCCGGCCGGCCAGGACGTACAGGAAGACCACCGCCGGGAGGACGACCCGGACGCCGAGGTCCACCCGCGAGTACGACGCCAGGGCGAAGAAGACGACCGGGACGAGTAGGACCCACCCGTAGGAACGTGTGGACTTGGCGGGGGAAACGCCCCCGAGCAGGGAGGCGACCAGTAATCCGACGGGAAGTTTCAACCCGACCGCGATCAGGAAGTAGTGATACCAGCCCGTCTGCGAACGCTCCCCGAGTAGGTAGAAGTCGCCCCCGGCGGCCGACCGGGCGACCTGGAACCGCAGCCCCCGGCCCCACTCGCCGAACCCGGCGAACCCGTAGGTCGCGGCCAGCGTGACGGCCGCGATCACTCCCAGCCGGAACAAGAGATCGACCGCCGCCCGGCCCCGGCCCTCCCGCGTCGGCGTCACCCCGGGCAGGGCCAGCACCCCGCCGCGGAGGACATAGACGCCGCCCGCCGCGACCAGTCCGGCGACGGCGCCGACGGCCGAGAACTTGGTACTCAGCAGTAGCCCGAGGCTCACCCCGGTGGCGGCCAGGAGAGTGCGGGCCGGCCGGCCGGCGTACTCCCACAGCAGGTAGCTCGTCAGCGGGGCGAAGAACGCCAGCCCGACATCGGTGCTCAGCACGCACGCCAACGCTTGTAGCGTAGGGTCAACCGCGGCGAATGCGGCCGCGGCCAGCCCGGCGAGCCGGCCCCTCGACCGGTACGCCCACCAGCCGGCGACTAGCACCACCCCGCAGCCGACGGCCAGGTTCATCCGCCGGGCCGGTGTCAGCACGTCCGCCGACGGGACGCCCGACTCGTACAGTAGGGCGTTCCCGGCCCGCCAGTGGTCCGGGGCGGCGGTCACGGCCGCCGACGCCGGTGGCCGGCCGACGACGGCCGGCACCGCCCACCACCACTTCATCAGCGGCGGGTCCTCGGGGTTGAACCGGAAGTCGCCGGTCGCCCAGGAGGTGACCCCGGCGGCCAGGTGGGCGGCCTCGTCGAACGTCGGGCCGTTGGCGGCGATGAACCGCTCGCCCTGCCACCAGAACCACCCGACCAGCCCGGCGGCGACAGCGGCCGCGGCCACGTCCGCCCGGGTCATCGGCCGGCCCTCCGGATCAGCCCGACACAGCCGAAACCCACCACCGGCGGGACGAGGGCGTACAGCTTCAAGAGCCGGTCCCGGTCGGCGTACAAGAAGAGCAGGCCGGCCGCGAGCAGCACGAACCCCGTGGCGCCCACCCGGGCCGGCCACGGGTTCGCTGCTCGATCGACCCGGGCAGCCGCCAGGACGACCGCCGGCAGCAGCAGCACCATGTCGTACCACCACCCGCCGTAGGGGGCCACGACCAGCGACCCGACCGCCAGGGCGGCCGCTGCCCCGACCCCCCACCGGTCGGCTGGCGGCAGCCACCGCCGGGCCAGCACCAGCCCGGCCGCGGCACCCGCGAACGGGGCGAACGCCGCCCACCCCGGCCGGCCCGGCAGGGCGTCCCGGAGCATCACCCCGAGGACCGGGGCCGGCTGGTCGGCGAACGCCCGGCGGGCGCCCCCGGCCGGGGCGGTCAACGCCGCCCGGAAGCCGCCGAAGACGCCCGGATGGGCGGCGAGGGTGGCCGCCGTCAACCCGAGGAGGACCATTGCCCCGGCCAGGACCGCCACCCGCCCGGCCCGGCGCCGGGCCGCGTCGATCAGCAGAGCCACGGCGAACAGCCCGAACAGGTGCGGCTTGAGGGCGGTCAACGCCCCGACGCACCCGGCCAGCCCTGGCCGTCCGGCCGCCCGGGCGGCCACGAACCCGGCCAGCCCGAACAGGGCCAGCCCGGTCATCTGCCCGCCGCCGACCAGGATGAAGGTGGCCGGGAAGGCGACCGCCAGCCCGGCCGCCACCCCGACCCGCCGGCCGTCGCCACCGGCCGCCCGCCACAACAGCCCGGCCGCGGCCACCGTCAGCCCGAACTGAAGGCCGGCCCAGAGGGCGTACCCGACCCGGACCGGTACGACGGCCAGCGGGACGAAGACCGGCAACACCCACGGCGGGTGGAAGATGGCGATGGCCTGGGACTCGGGGAATCCGGCCTCGGCTTCGCGGGCCAGCAGCCCGGCCGGGTCGTAGGGGTCGTCGCCGGCGAGGAGGAGCTGGCCGGCCGACCGGAAGGCGATGAAGTCGACCGGGATGTAGGCGGCCGGGGCGGCCAGGATCAGCCCGGCCAGCCCGACGCCGGCCGCGACGGCGAACGCCCACACCGGCCCGGGACGGGGGTTCGGGTTCATGCCCGAGCTTAGAACACATCCGGCTCGGGCGGGTCGTGGCCACGCCTGGTGGCAGATGCCGAACTGCAGCACAGGCCGGGAGGCCCGTGCCACCAGGAGCCATTCTTTGGTGGCACAGGCCTCCCGGCCTGTGCGGTGTTAAAACGCGGCCCGGTAGATGTCGAGGATTTCCTGCTCGGACTGCGGCATCCGCGGGTTGACCCGCATCAGCCGCTTGATGGCGAACGCCTTGGCCGCGAACCCCGGCAGCATGTCCTCGGTCACGCCAATCTCTCGCAGCCGGAGCGGGATGCCGATATCCGCCCGGAGCTGTTCGACTTCGCGGATGGTCACCTCGGGATAGTCGGCGATCGGTCCCGAGAAGGCCAAGCACCCGAGGTGCCCACCGATCTGGGCGAACGCCTTCTGCCGGGTCGGCAGGTTGAACCGCATGACGTAGGGCAGCAGCAGCCCGTTGCCGGCCCCGTGGGAGACGTGGACGGCCCCGCCAACCGGATACTCCATCGCGTGGACGAGGGCCACCCCGGCGTTCGAGAAGGCCAGCCCGCCCAGCGTCGCGGCCAGGGCCATCCCGTCCCGGGCTTCCAGGTCCTCGCCGTTCTTCACCGCCCGCCGGAGGAACCGCCCGACGAGGGTGATGCACTGCACCGCCATCGCGTCGGCCAGCGGGTTCTTCCCCTGGTAGACGGTCTTCTCGCCCGACGGCAGCGGGAAGGCGTCGTTGTCGATGGCGGTGTACGCCTCGATGGCGTGGGTCAGGGCGTCGATGCCGCTCTCGGCCGTCACCTTCGGCGGGCACGACACGGTCAGGAGCGGGTCCACGACCGCCGCGTCCGGCCGCAGGTGCGGGCTGAGGCACGAGACCTTGATCTGCTTGGCCGTGTCGGTGAAGACGGCCGCCGCCGACACCTCCGACCCGGTCCCGGCCGTCGTCGGGACGCAGATCAAGGGCGTGACCGGCCCGGGCACCCGGCAGTCGCCGGTGTAGTCGAGCGGGTCGCCGCCGTGGGCCAGCACCAGGGCGACCAGCTTGGCCGTGTCCATGTTGCTGCCGCCACCCAGCCCGAGGACGGCGTCCGGGCCGAACGCCCGGGCGGCCGCGACCCCGGCCCGGACGACCTCGACCGCCGGCTCGGGCGTCGGGACGTGGAACACCTCCAGGGCCACGCCCGCGGCCGTCAGCGGGGCGGCCACCCGGCCGAGCACTCCGGCCCGCTCCAGGATCGTGTCGGCGACGACGAACACCTTCCTCGCCCCGAGGCCGGCGGCCACGTCGGGCAACTGATCGACCGCGTCCCGGCCGAAGACGAGGTTCCCGGCGGACTGGAAGGACCAGGTGCGCATGATTGCGGAATGCGGAATTCGGAGTGCGGAATCCGACCCGAGCCGTTCGGATGGTGACACCGCCCCTGACCGGCTACTATAGCCCCGCGGGCCGGGTTTCCATTCCGCATTCCCCAATCCGCATTCCGCAATGCCTACGATCCGCATCGGCATCGTGACCGTCTCCGACCGGGCCAGCCGGGGCGAGTACGAGGACAAGGGCGGCCCGGCCGTCGTCACCTTCCTCCGCGACGCCCTGTCGTGCGACTGGGAGCCGGTCGCCCGGGTCATCCCGGACGAGCAGGACCGGATCGAATCAACCCTGAAGGCCCTGTGCGACGACGAGGGCTGTTGCCTGGTGGTGACCACCGGCGGGACCGGCCCGGCCCCCCGCGACGTGACCCCGGAGGCGACCGAGGCCGTCTGCGACAAGATGCTGCCCGGGTTCGGCGAGCTGATGCGGCAGGTGTCGCTGCGGTCCGTCCCGACGGCCATCCTCTCCCGCCAGACGGCCGGCATCCGGGGGAAGTCGCTGGTGGTGAACCTGCCGGGTAAGCCGGCCGCGATCCGGGAATGCCTGCTGGCGGTGATGCCGGCCGTCCCGTACTGTGTGGACCTGATCGGCGGGCCGTTCCTCACCACCCACGAGGCGGTGGTGAGGGCGTTCCGGCCGAAGCCCTCGTAGGGTGGGTCGAGCGGACCGTCCGCGGTCCGCGACGCCCCACCATCCCGTACCCCGTGGTGGGGCGTCGCGTCCCTCCGGGACGCTCGACCCACCCTACAAGAGGTTCGCCATGCGTGTCGGGTTGCCCGTCGGCGTCCTCCTGCTACTCCCTGCGACCGCCACCGCCCAGAACCGGGACATTCAGGATGCGGTCGATGCGAAGCTCGCGACGGTCCGGTTCGTCCTGTCACTGGAGGACCCGGCCGGCGGGTTCCGCCGCACCCCGGCCGACAAGGCCCCCGGGCTGCGGGCGACCAGCGGCGGCGTCCGGTCGCTCGGGTTCCTCGGCCAGAAGGTGCCGAACAAGGAGAAGCATGCGGCGTTCGTACTGAAGTGCTACGACCCGGCCACCGGCGGGTTCGCCGAGCCGGGCGGCAAGGCCGACGTGCCGATGACCGCGATCGGGGTGATCGCGGCGGCCGAACTCGGCATCCCGAAGGAGAAGTACGCGAAGGCCCTCGACTACCTGAAGGCCAACGCCAAGACGTTCGAAGAGGTCCGGGTCGGGGCGGCGGCCGTCGAGGCGTGGGGGCCGAAGGACTGCCCGATCGACCTCGACCCGTGGTTCCTGGTGGCCGACCGGCACTTCCGGACGGTCGCCGGCCTCCCCCCGGCCGACGGCGGGGCGCGGGAGGCCGGGTCGCTGACGGCCATGCACCTGCGGGTCGGCAGGGAGTTCGGCGGCAACCCCGGCCCGGCGGGCACGCTCCGGGCCGGCCAGCGGGCCGACGGCGGCTGGGCGAAGGCCGGCGAGAAGGCGTCCGACTTCGACTCCACCTACCGGGTGATACGGGCCTTGTACCTGCTGAAGGAGAAGCCGAAGGACGTGGCCAAGCTCCGCGAGTACGTCGCCAAGCACCGCCAACCCGACGGCGGGTACGCGGCCGCCCCCGGCGAGGGGTCGAGCCTGAGCGGGGTGTACTACGCCGCCATCATCACGAAGTGGCTCGACGAGCTGGAGAAGGGGGCGAAGTAGGACGTGCCGGTCACACCCTGCCCCGGCCACCCAGCATGAGACACGACCCGCCGGTCAGACGGTCGGGCCGACCGCCGCCCGCTCCCGGGCCTTGCGGGCCTGGATGAACGAGTTCACGCACAGCCCGACGAAGACGGCACAGATCACGATCATCAGCTCGCCGGAGACCGCCGACGGCTTGAGCGGGTCGAACGTCCCGGTGTTCTTGATCTGCCGCTGGATCGGCATGAACCCGCCGAGGAACCCGATCAGCCCCACGACCGCGGCGAAGTGCATCGCGTGCTTGCGGAGCTTCGGGTTGAAGGCCAGGAGGCCGCACGCGGCCAACACCGCCCCGACGGCCGCCGGGATCAGGGCCGTCGGGCTGACTTTCCCGTCCGGCCCGGGGTCCTGCTGGAAGTAGCCCACTACCCCGACCGCGACCAGCAGGGCCGCGGTGACCAACGTCGGGACCGCCATCATCGGTGTCGCCCTGGATGCCTTCGTAGGGTGGGTCGGGGGGGGCCGGGGGGCGCGCGGCCCCCCCCAAAAAAAAATAAAGCCCACCCCCCCCCGCGCGCCCCCC
>JAIEQN010000525.1 GCA_019747685.1 Gemmataceae bacterium | reverse complement strand
AGCACCGGCACCGCCGGGGCCGCCGACGTGCGGACCTCCGACCGCGGGCCGGCCGCGTAGGCGTCGCCCCGGGTCCCGCCGGTCGGCACCCCGGCCGCCCCGTCGTTCCGGGCCGCCACCCGCGGCTGGGGGTTCTTCAGGTGGTCCAGCCAGGCCTCCTCCAGGGCGTCCACCGAGGCGAACCCGTACACCTGCTGGACCGCCGCGTTCCAGCTCTCCGGGGTCCCGTGGGCCCGCGGGTCGTTGCCCCGCATCCCGGCCTCCAGGAACCGCAGGAGCTTGGCCCGGCCGTCCCGCCCGGCCCCGCCCCGGTCGACCAGGTACTGGCAGATCGAGTACCCCTCGGCGTACAGGACGTGCATGTCGCGGGGGTACTCGGCCAGCCGGAACAGGACCCCCAGCCGCAGCCCCCGGCCGGCGTTCAGGTACTCCCGGTTCTTCACGTCGTGGCTGAACCGCTCCTGGTCGTTCTCGCTCAGGACGCTGCCGCCCTCGTCGGCCCAGCGGGGGACCGGCCGGCCGAAGTGGTACGCCAGGACGGTGTGGGTGACCTCGTGCGGCAGGACGCTGTGGAGGAGTTCCTTGACCGGCCCGGTGATCTCCATCTCCTGCGAGGTGACGACCCCCCGTCCGCCGCTGCCGCCGAAGGTGAAGGTGGTGGCCCCGCCGGGGTTGGCCTGGGTGACGCGGACCCGGAGCGGGCACGGCTGGGCCCAGTCCGGCATCTCCCGGCCGAGCCAGTCCAGGGCCTTCTGCTTGCGGTACTCCTCGGCCTTGTTGCCGAAGGTGCGGGCCAGTTCCGGGGTGGGGGCCGAGACGGCGAAGTTGGTGGTGGTGAAGCTGGCCGCGGAGGCCGGGCCGGCGGCCAGGACGACCAGCGCAGCCGGGAGGAGCCGACGAAGAGTCATTCCCTTGACCTCCGTGGGGTGAGTCATGACGCCGTCTCGGGCCGGGGGCCGGTCGCGTGCGTGCGGTGGCGTCGGAAGTCTAAACGCAACGGGTGTGCCGGGGGCCGGAACCGGGCCGGCCGGGGGCGAAAGGGTCGGTCTAAGGTGCGGAGGGGGACGCGGTTCGGGGATGGGGCGGGCGTGCCGGTTCGGGCGGAGGGCGTCGCGGCCGGTGTAACTTCTACCGTGTGACGGGGCCGGACCGTGGCCGGCAACAATTACAAGGGCCGCCGTCAGGTCGAGGCCGACGGCTCGGGCGGGAAGGTGACGCCGGCGTACACGTCGGTCAGCGGGACCGACACCGGGACGGTGGATAGCGCGAGGACGGCGTCCGGCCCGACGGCCGGCGGCTGGGGGAGCCAGGCCCCGTCCGGCTGGCGGACCCACCGCTCGACGAACGGCTCGTCCTGGGCGACCAGGACGTACTCCCGGAACGCCGCGATCCGCTGGTACTGGCGGAACTTGAACCGCCGGTCGTACCGCTCGGTGCTATCCGACAGCACCTCGACCAGGATGAGCGGGTTGACGAGGGAGTCGGGGTCGGCGTCGTCGTACTCCTCCGGCCCGCAGACGACGGCGATGTCCGGGTAGTAGTACGGCCCGGCCGGGGCGACCCGGACCCGCTGGTCGCTGGAGAAGGTGCGGCAGCCGGTCCCCTTGAACCGGGTGCCGAGTTCGACGATGAGGTTGTCCTTGACCTTGTTGTGGGCCGGGCTGGCCCCGGCCATAGCGTACATCACCCCGTCGACGAACTCGCTCTTGCGGTCCGCCGCCCGCTCCCGGGTCAGGTACTCGGCAACGGTCAGCTTGGTGGGCTTGGGGGCGGCGGACATCGGGCACCTCCGGGCGGGCGGGGGCCGGCCCCCGCCCGGCGTCATCCTACCACGCTCACTTCGCCGCCGCGTAGGCCCGTTGGAAGGCGGCGACCCCGGCCCCGGGGTCGAGCTGGTAGCCCGACTCCAGCAGCACCAGTTCCAGGGCGCTGACGGCCCCGAGGACCTCGAAGGCGTCGGTGTAGCCCATGTGGGAGAGCCGCCAAATCTTCCCCTTCAGGGTGTCCTGGCCGTCGGCCAGCTTGAACCCGTAGGTCTTCTCCAGCTTCTTCAGGACGCCGCTGCCGTCCACCCCGGCCGGCACGGTGATGACCGTCAGGGCGTTGTTCGGCCGCTCGGCGAACACCTCCAACCCCAGGGCCTTGACCCCCGCCCGGCAGGCGGCCGCGATCCGGGCGTGCCGGGCCCACAGGTTCTCGATGCCTTCGGCGCGAATCCGCTTCAGGCTCGCCCGCTGGGCCTTGATCAGGGTGTTGGCCGGGGTGAACGGGGTGTCGCTCTCGGCGTAGGACTTGCGATACCGCCGCAGGTCGAAGTAGAAGTTCCGGACCGGGGTGGCGTCGATCTTCTTCCAGGCCTTCTCGCTGACCGACACGAACGCCAGCCCGGGCGGGAGCATCAGGGCCTTCTGCGACCCGGTCACGCACACGTCGATGTGCCACGCATCCACCCGGCACTCCATCGCCCCGAGGCCGCTGATCCCGTCCACGACCAAGAGGGCGTCGGTCCCGGCGACCAGCTTGCCGAAGGCGGCGAGGTCGTGGCCGACGCCGGTGCTGGTCTCGCTCAGGGTGGCGAACACGGCCTTCGCGTCCGGGTTCTTGCCGAGGGCGTCGGCCAGTTGGTCGGGCGTCACCGCCTTCCCGTAGGGCACCTCGACGGCGGCGACGTTCGCCCCGTGGGCCTTGAGGATGCCCCGCCACCGCTCGCCCCACCGGCCGGCGGTCAGGAGGACGGCCTTCTCGCCCGGGGCCAGGGTGTTGGCGACGGCCGCCTCCATCCCGCCGGTCCCGGAGCTGGTCAGGGTGTAGACCGGCTGGCTCGTCTGGAAGACGTACTTCAGGTCCTCCGACACCTCGGCGAAGATGGCCTTGGCCTCCGGCGACCGGTGATACCCGACCGGCCGGGCCAGCTCCAGCAGGGTGTCCTCGGGGACCGCGGTCGGGCCGGGCGTGAACAGACGCGGCTTCATCGGCAACGAACCTCGTGGGAGCGGAACGACGGAACGGGTAGTGTACGACCGACCGGACACGGCGGACCGGCCCGGGGTTCCCGGGCCGCCCGAACCCGGGGGCGGGGGCCGGTGTCCGAGTTCGGGCGAGCGGCCGGCCCCGTCCTGACCCTCTCCCCTTGAGGGAGAGGGTGGTCCGCCGCAGGCGGACCGGGTGAGGGGAACTAAGTCCAAATCCTCCCCTCACCCGCCGTCCTTCGGACGGCTGCCCACTCCCTCAAGGGGAGAGGGCGAGAATAAGGGCTCGCGCCCCCGCTCGCCCGAACTCGCCCGGAAGGAGGTGCCCCATGTGCCCGGTTGCGATCGGCCGTTACCTGGCGGCGTGTGTCATCCCCTTCATCCGAGGCGGCGAACCCGATGAGCCGGAGGCGGCAGGACAAGATTGACATCACCGGGCTGGCGGCCGACCGCGGCCCCGAAGACGGCTCCGACCCGAAGGAGTTCCACCAGAAGCCGTGGGACGCCCCGAAGAAGGCCGGGCGGAAGGCCCTGCAACTGTGCGGGCAGGTGAGGGACGTGCTGCACGCGGCCTTGGCCGGGTGCGGCGACGGGGTGTTGCAGGCGTTGACCGTCGTGGGCGTCGAGCCGGCCCCGCACACCGGCCGGCTGCGGGTGACGGTGGCCGTCCCGGCGGACGGCAGCGTCAGCCGTGACGAGGCCGCGGCCCATCTGGACCGGGCGGCCGGGCCGTTGCGGTCGGAGGTGGCCGGGGCGATCCGCCGGCGGAAGGCCCCGGAGCTGGTGTTCGCGGTGGTGTAGGGTCCCGCCCAGGCCGGGAGGCCTGTGCCACCAACCGGCCTCGGTGGCACAGGCCTCCCGGCCTGGGCGGCTTACGGGGCCGGCGGCGGGGGCGGGGGAGTGGCCGGGGTGGCGACCTGCCGGCGGAACCACGCCGCGGCGTCCGCGGCGATCACGTTCAGGTCCTTCCGGTGCCGCCCGAGGCGGACGAAGACCATGAGGTCGGCCGGGGTGAGGAACGGGAACGCCCGGCTCGTCGGCGACTCGACGTACCGCCGCTTGGCCCCGAGCAGGTGGAACCGGAGGTCGTCGCCGTCGAGCCGCCACACCTCCGCCACCCCGAGCCTGGCGTAGATGGCCAGCCGGTTCAGCGAGCTGTTCGTCACGTCCACCTCGATCCCGAGATCCGGCGGCGGGTGGACCTTCAGGTCGAGCTGCCGGACCCCGACCAGGCCCGGGGCGCTGGCGATCCAGTAGCACCGGTCCGGCTCGATCGCCTTCTGCCACTTCCGCCGCCGCATGGTGAACGACCCGCCCGACACCTTCGGCCAGCCGAGTTCGCGGGTCAGGGCCCCGACGACCTCGGCCAGGGCGTCGGCGTCGGCCTCGTGTTCGAAGCTCGGGACCATGATCTCCAGCTCCCCGCGGTCGTAGGTCAGCCGGGCGGCCCGGTGGCCGCCGAGGTCCCGGACCATCCGGACGAACGTCGGCCAAGCGACCCCGGACAGGAGGATGCGGTCCCTCGGCGGCCGGCCGGCCGGCGGCGGTACGGTGGCGATCAGCGTCATGGCGGTTGGCTCCGGCCGCGGCGGCGGGGATAATGCCCCCGTCGGCCGCATTCTACCCCGTTCCGGTGGGCCTTCACCATGCCGTTCGCCGTCCTCGCGCTGGTGTTCTCGGCCGCCGCCGCGGCCGGGAGCCTGTACCTGAGCCTCGGGATGGGGCTGAAGGCGTGCCCGCTGTGCTTCTACCAGCGGGCGTTCGCGCTCGGGCTGGTCGGGGTGCTGGCGGCCGGGCTGCTGGCGTTCCGGGGGCGGGCGGCCCGGGTGTGCCCGCTCGGGTTGCCGCTGGCGGTCGGCGGGGTCGGGGTGGCCGGGTTCCACGTCTACCTGGGGATGACCGACTGGCCGCGGGCGGGCGAGGGGTGGTATCTGGCGTGCCCGGCCGGGGTCGGGGGGTACGGCACCGCCCCCCAGCAGAGCCTGGCGGCGTTCGGGCTGGTCCTGGCAACGCTGCTCGCCGGCGCGGTGCGGGAGGTGCGGGCGGCGGGGGCGGGCGGGCCGGCGGCGGTCGTGGGGCTGCTGCTGGGGGTGGGGGCGGCGGTCGGGTCGGTCGTCGGGAACCCGCCCTTCCCCGACCCGAAGCCGGCCGAAACCGGGAAGCCGCTCGACACGTGCAAGCCGACCCTGAAGTGACCGGGTCGGGGGGGTGAGCCCGGGACGTTCGACGCGCCGGGTGGCGGCGGGGTCGGGGGTCGGCGTCATGACGGGGCCGCCGGGGTCCAGGGGCTCGCGCCCCTGGCTACCGTCCGTCGCCGCTCCGCGGCTTCAGAGTTTTGAGTCCCGGAGGGACGACGGAGTGTAGCCAGGGGCGCGAGCCCCTGGACGCCTACCGCCCCTGGTTCCAGTAAATCTTGACGTTCTTCGTCTGCCGGCCGCAGGCCACGATGTCCGGCTTGCCGTCGGCGTTCAGGTCGGCGACGGTCAGGTCTTCGACGGCCACCCCGCCCGGGTCGACCAGCAGCCGGTCCCACGTCACGCCCTTGCCGTCGGTACACTTGTAGACCCGGACGCCGCGGCGGTCGGTGAACGTGTCACCGGCCTTCGGGTTCGGGTCGTCCCGCACCCCGACCACGAGTTCGTCCACCTTGTCACCGTCGAGGTCGACGAAGTCGATCGCGTGGCCCCACCGCAGCTTGTCGTCGACGACGTGCCGGTCCCACTTCCGGGGCAGTTCGTCGGCCGGCGGCCGGGTATACGTCACCACCTGGTTCCCGTGCCACGGCTCGATCGACGCGAACACCGGGGTGCCCATCCGGGAAACAGCCAACTCGCTCGCCCCCCGGCTGCCGTTCGGGTTCGACTGGTCGCCGTTCCCGTACCGGCCGTGGTACACGTGGGGCTTCCCCTGGGTCAGCCGGTCGCCCCGCGAGTAGGCGAGGTCGTGGACCCCTTCGTAGGAGACGGCCGCCAGGTTCCACCGCTCGCCGTACTCGGGCGACTCCTCGGTCACGCGGGCCCGCCGCGGGCGGATGTTGTGGACGACGTGCAACTCCTCCGAGATGACCTCCGGCTCCCACGCCTTCGGGTCGGTCGGGTCGGCCGGGACCCGGTACGCGACGATCCGGACCGGCCGGCCGTCGAGGTAGTTCCCCTTCGGGGTCGCGTCACGGCCGTGGAGCGGGGCGACCACGACCCGCGGTTTGCCGTCGTTGAAGAAGTCCACCACCCGGACGCGGTGGACGGTCGGCTCGTCGCACGGGATCGGGTGGAGCGTCCACTCGTCGTCGAGCGACTTGCCCCGCTTGAGCCACTGGAGGGTGCCGGGCGTCTGGGTGTCGGACGGCTTCCACCCGGCCCCGAGGACGAGTTCCAGGTCGCCCCCGCCGTCGATGTCCAGGGCGGCCGCGCAAACGTTGTCGGGCTTCGTCTTGCCGTCCAGGATGACCCGCTTCTTCCACGTCGGGTTCTGGAACCACACCACCTGCTTCTGGTCGACGACGACGATGTCGGGCTTCTTGTCGCCGTCGATGTCGGCGACGAGGACCGCGTAGCCGATGGAGAGCGCGGTGTCGATCTCCTGGGGCTTGAAGGCCGGGAAGCCACCGGCCTTCGGCGGGTCGTCGGCCGGACGCCCGGCCGCCACCAGCACCGCCCCGGCGAACAGGATCGCGGCCCGCATCCGGCACCCCCGCCGTCCGTAAGTTAAGGTGAACCCCGGCCCCGCCCAGTTTACCCGACCCGAGCCGGTTGTCAGCCGGTGTCCCGGCCGGGTAGGATGGAACCCGGTTTTCGGTTGAAGGTCTGCCGGGGTGCGGCGAATAACGAACCACGCCCCGCCGCGCCGCCTCGGAGGACGTAGGCCGATGTCCATCCCCGCCTCCCGCCGGCCGGCCCGCGAGTGGCTGCTGCTCGTGCTGGCCCTGGCCATCGTCGGCGGGGTCACCGTCCCGCTCTGGCAGATCACCGGGACCGGCGAGAGCCGGGCCGAGCTGGCCGCCCGGTGGACGCCCGAGCGGCTGGCCAAGCTGTTCCTCGGGCCGGAGCAGGTCGGGTGCTACGTTTGTGCCGTCTGGGCCTTGCTCATCCTCCAGAGCCGCTACCGCGAGGTTCTCCGCCAGCGGCAGGCGTTCGCCCTCGACCTACTGCCGACGGAGGAGGGCGCCCGCATCCTCCCCGAGGACGCCCGGCCGCTGGCCCGGAAGGTCGAGGCCGTCACCGGCCGGCGGCCGTTCGTCCTGGCCAACATGATCCGGCTGGGGCTGAACAAGTACGCGGTCAGCCGGTTCGCCCCGGACGTGGCCGAGGTGGTCCGCAACCAGGCGGACGTGGAGGGGGCGCGGCTGGTGTCGAGCATGGCCACGGTACATTACCTGGCCTGGGCGATTCCCGCCATCGGGTTCGTCGGCACGGTCCGCGGGCTGGCCGGGGCGTTCGGGATGGCCGGCGTCACCGACCTGGAGATGACCACCTTCACCCGCCAGGCGACTGACCAGCTCAAGATCGCCTTCGACTGCACCCTGGTGGCGCTACTCCTCAGCCTGGTGCTGATGTACCTGATTCACGTCGTCCAGCGGGCCGAGGAGCTGCTGGTGGCCGACGCCCAGGAGTACTGCCAGGAGCACCTGCTCTTGCGGCTGTACGACCCGGGCGCCGTCGGGGCCGAGTACGCCGACCGCGGCTGACGTTCGGACCCCGGGGCGTTGCCCCGGGCTATGTTGTCGCGGGCCTTCAGCCCGCGGAACTAGCCTCCCGGCCTGAAGGGCCGGGACAACATAGCCCGGGGCGAAGCCCTGGGTGCCTATTGCACCGGGGCCTCAGCATGTTGTGGAGCCGCAAGCCCGCCCCGCCGCCGGACCGGTCCCGGGTGGTCGGGCTCGA
>JAIEQN010000799.1 GCA_019747685.1 Gemmataceae bacterium | reverse complement strand
GCCGCCTTCAGCACCCCGGCGAACCGGTACACCGGGGTGGTGAACATCAGGGCGTCGACGAAGTGGGTGAACCCGCACAGGACGATGAACGCCGCGGCCAGGGCGAACAGCCCGGTGAACGGCACCCGCAGCCGGCTGAAGTACAACAGCACCAGCGGGATCGACAGGTACGCCAGCCAGATGAACAGGTCCGACCCGACGTGCAGCCAGACCAGCCCGTCGGACCACGTCCCGCAATTCCGCCGGGCCATGAAGTCGGAGTGGTCGAACAGCCGGCCCCAGAACTCGCCCATGTCCGCTCTTTCCTGGTGGCACAAACCTCCCGGCTCGTGCCGCTGACCCGCACAGGCGGGAAGACCTGTGCCGCCGGGTTGCCCTTCATCATGCTACCCGGCGGGCATAAGATTGCGTATGCCCGTCGTCCCCCAGCCAGGCCGACCCATGCCCGCCCCCGCCGCACCGTCCGCCGACCCGGCCCCGCCCCAGCGGGTGCTGGTGGTCGAGGACATGGAGGACACCCGAGAGTCCCTCCAGACCCTACTCCAGCTCCAGCTCAAGCTGGAGGTGGACACCGCCGAGGACGGGGCCAAGGCCCTGGCGATGCTGGCCGACCGCCCGTACAGCCTGGTCATCACCGACCTGAAGATGCCCAAGGTCGACGGGATGAAGCTGATCCACGAGATCCAGGCCCGGCGGCTGCCGAGTACGGTGATCGTGACCACCGGGCACGGGTCGGTCCCGGAGGCGGTCGAGGCGATGCGGCACGGGGCCTACGACTTCCTGCTCAAGCCGCCCGACCCCCAGCGGCTGGTCCTGCTCGCCCGCCGGGCCCTGCGGGAGCGGCTGCTCCAGGACGAGGTGCTGGCCCTGCGGGAGCAGGTCCACGGCCGGCACGCGTTCCTGAACGTGCTGAGCAAGTCGCCGAAGATGCACGACGTGTTCGAGGACATCTCGCACATCTCGGACACCACCTCGACGGTCCTCATCATCGGCGAGACCGGGACCGGGAAGGAGCAGGTCGCCCGGGCCATCCACGAGGCGTCGATCGACAAGCGGCCCGGCCAGTTCGTCCCGGTCAACTGCGCCGCGTTCAACGAGAACCTGCTGGAGAGCGAGCTGTTCGGGCACGAGAAGGGGTCGTTCACCGGGGCCGACAAGAAGCGGATCGGGCGGTTCGAGCAGGCCCACGGCGGGACCCTGTTCCTGGACGAGATCGGCGACGTGCCGATGTCGATGCAGGTCAAGCTCCTCCGCATCCTCCAGGAGCGGCGGTTCGAGCGGGTCGGCGGGACCGAGCCGATCGACATCGATGTCCGGGTGGTCGCCGCCACCCACCGGAACATGGACGACCTGATCCGGGACGGGAAGTTCCGGGACGACCTGTACTACCGGCTGAACGTGGTCCGGATCGACCTGCCGCCGCTGCGGGAGCGGCCGGAGGACATCCCCGTCCTGGTGGCCCACTTCATCCAGAAGTACACCCGGCCCGGGCGGAAGCCGCCGGAGGTCAGCGACGAGGCCATGGACGTGTTGCGGAAGGCCCACTGGCCGGGGAACATCCGGCAGTTGGAGAACGCCGTCGAGCGGGCCTGCGTGACCACCCGGGACGGGGTGGTCCGGCCGGCCAACCTTCCCCGGGACATCGGCGGCGGCCGGGGCGGGGACACGAAGGGGCCGTTCCAGGTCGACCTGGAACGGCCGCTGCCGGAACAACTGGCCGAGCTGACCGCGGCGTTCGAGGAGCGCTACCTCCGCAAGGCCCTGCGGCGGACCCGCGGGCACGTCGGCAAGTGCGCCAAGATCACCGGCCTGTCCCGCCGGAGCATCACCGACAAGATCGCCCAGTACAAGATCGACAAGAACGAGTTCAAGCGGGATTAAGGAGTACACAGGCCGGGAGGCCTGTGCCACCAGAGGCTTTGGTGGCACAGGCCTCCCGGCCTGTGCGGCTTTACTCCCGTTTTCCGTCGCCGGCCAGCAGGAGCAGCCCGCCGACGACCGCGATCCCGGCGACCGCCGGCGGCACCCAACCCGCCTCGCCGGTCGGCCGGGCGGCCTCCCCGGACCCCCGGCTTTCGGAGCCGAACCCGCGGACGCCGAGGGCTAACGCCCCGACCAGCACCAGCACGATTCCCAACAGCCGCATGGTGCCCCTCCTGGCCGCGGCCCGTTACACCCCGCCGGTCGGCGGTGTCGCGGTGTAGTTCGGCCCGCCGACCCGGGCCGTCGTCCCGTGCGACCCCGGCCCGCCGACGAGCCCGTTGGCGGCCGTGGCCACCCGGTCGGTCAGCCCCTGGACGGCCGTGTCGACCGCCTGCGGGACTTTGGTCTGGACCGCCTGCTTGGCCGACGCCAGGGCGGTGTTCAGGGCCTGCTCGGCCAGTTGCCGGACCTCCTTGCCGACCATCCCCCACAGGCTGCCGAACAGCCCCGGCTCGGCCGGCCGGGCGTCGGCGAACCCCTGGTACGCCGTGTGGCCCGACCCGACCCGCCCGCCCGAGACCGGCTCGTCGTGCCCCCGGGCCATCAGCGGCCGCGACCCCCGGCTCGGGAGCAGAATCCCGACCAGGAACCCGACCCCGGCGCTGGTCCCGACCGCCGCCCACGGGTTGCGGCGGGTGCAGTCGGACACGCTGAACGACCCGACCGTCTCCTTCACCGTTTCGCCGACCGAGGCCAGCGTCTGTTTGACCGTGTCGGACACCGCCGACGGGGCCCCCACGACCGCCTCCCGGACCGTCTGGACGGTGTCGGCCACCGCCTCCTTGACCGACTCGACCGTCCCGGTCAGGGCGTTGATGTTCCCCATCACCTGGCTCTCCAGGAGCGACACCTTCTCGGTGATCGACTCCCGGGTCTGGGTCATCTCCCGCTCGATCTGGTCCGGGGACTTGTCGGCCCCGGCCGCGGTCACGCCTGGGGTTGGGTTTTCCACGTCAGGTTCTCCTGGAGGGCGTTGAAGGTCTTGTCCGGGAGCGGGTTGAAGCTCTCGAACAGGTTCCGGGCCACGAACCCGAGGACCACCCCGACGGCCAGGCAGATCGCCGCGAAGATCAGCCAGGCGGCGTGCTCGGACAGGTGGGCGTAGTCCCGCAACAGGTAGACCAGCCCGAACACCAGGGCCAACCCGCCGACCGTCAGGAAGGCCACCCCCAGCCCGCCGAAGATCAGCGCCTGGCGGGTCCGGGCCATGTCCTCCCGGACCTCGGCCTTGAACATCTCCAGCTGCTGCCGGGCCAGGGTCTGGGCGTCGTTGATGATGCCGCCGACCAGCCCGGTCACGGTGCCGGCGGCGGGGCTGCCCGTCGTCGCCGGCTCGGTCGGCCGGCCGGTCAGGGCGGTGTCGGGTCCGGTCATGGTGTGCTCCTGGGAAGGCCACAGTCGCCCCGACAGACTGCATCTGCTGTGCCAGAGGCGGTAAGCGGCCAGCGGGGTGAAACCCCGGCTCGGATTGGTTTGGTTCGGCAACCCGCACACCCCGCGGCCGAACCAATGAACCCGGCCAGACCGACGGCGCGTCCTGAATCGGTCACACCCGGTCATGCTCGGCTCACCGGCATTCGGCCGCAGCACCTGTTCCGGATGTGACTTGGGGCCGGGACGCGGTCTTGACCGCGATGCCACCCCCCCTCCCCCCTTCTCTTTTTACCGACCCCTTCCCGTCGCGTTTTCGCTGAGATTTCTAGCACTTGCTCGCCGGGCCTGCCCGACCGGGCTGTCATGCTCGGTCGTCCGCCGGGGCCGAACCCGCGGCTCGCGCTGAGGTTGGGTCGTGACCCCCGCATGACCGGACCCGGTCATGCTCGGCTCCCGCCCCGCCCGCACCCGGCACGACCCGGGCCGCCGGGCCGAACTGTACGTCTGTATCTTACACTCCCGTTCGGTCGTGTCAAATCCGGTTCGGTCACGTCCGGCCGCGCCGGCCCACCCGACGGAAACTGGCTTGAAGACCGTGGCGAGCGGGGAGCGCCCCTGGGGGCGCGGGGGTGCTGGGGCGCGGGGTGGGTGTGCGCCCGCAGCTTATACCACTCGGGTCGCTCACGCTCCCGGCTCGCCAGGTTTTCTTCCGGTCATCCCCGAAACGAACCGGGCCCACCCGGAACTTCTGGGCGGGCCCGGGGTCCGGAGGTCGCTGACCTCCGCTGACGCTCGATACCGAACGGGTCACACCGGGGTGGTGGCCCGGACGACCTCGTGGGCGGCGGTCGCCGCCCCGATCTTGTGGGCCTGCTCCTCGACCACGATCCCGCCCTCGCCCTCCAGCCGGCCGATGTCGTCCTTCTCCTCGATGTCGTGGATCGTCGGCAGGTGGCGGAAGTCCCCCCGGATCGTCCGCAGGGCGAACTTCTCGTGCTCGACCTCGGCCCCGGTCCGGTAGCCCATCTCGCCGAACACCTTGGCCAGCCAGCTCGTCCGGCTGAACGAGTACTGGAGCAGGAACAGCCCGCCGGCCGCCGGCAAGGCCAGCCACCACGGGTTGCCGGTCAGGGCCACCAGGGCCAGCCCGAGGACGATCAGCCCGCCGGTGGCCGCCTTGGTCATCCGCCCGGCCGTCCACTCCCAGTCCAGTTGCCGCAGCCGGTCGTCGATCGCCGCCGGGCCGGCGTCGGCGATCTTCGCCAGCCGGCACTCCAGGTCCCGCTTCCGGCAGTCGCTCAGGTCCGCGGGCTTGCGGCCCGCGGTCACGGGGGCGGTACTCATGGTTGGGTCTCTTAGGCCTTGGGCCGGTTCGCCCGTAGGGCCCGCACCGCGTGCCCTACTTGGGTTGGGCGAAGATCAGCACCGAATACGGGCCGATCCCGAGGGTCGCCTTGGCCGGCAACCCGTCGTAGTCGCCGGGCTCGGCGACCACGTCGGAGGAAGGATACCCGCTGAATTGCTCGCTGTACCCCTTCCAGTCGGAGTTGAGGAGCAATTTCCATGCCCCGGCGGCCGGAAAACCGATCGTGTACCCCTCCCGCGGCTCCCGGTGGAAGTTCGCCACGACCATAACGTCGTCCCCCGGCCCCCCTTCCATCCACCGCCGGAAGGCCAGCATGTTCATGTCGTCTTGGACGTGACTAACGTGGACGTGCTGCCCGGCCAGCCCGTTCGACAGGCCGCCCTTGTTCAGCCGCAGGGCGATCAGGTCGCGGTAGAGCCGGACCACCCCGCGGAACTCGTCCCGCTTGTCCCAGTCCACCGGGACGGTGTCCCGGAACCACCCGCCCTCCAAGAACTCCTGCCCCTGGAACAGCATCGGGATGCCGGGGGCGGTGAAGACGAGCGCCGCCCCCAGGCACGACCGCTTCTGGGCCCAGAACCCGGTCGGGTCGCCGGGGTTGATCTCGGACGGCACCCGGGCCTTGCCGTTGGCCACCTCGTCGTGGCTCTCGGTGTAGATGACCCGCTGGAAGGCGTCGGCGTTGTACCGCCACTCGATCGCCGCCCGCAGCCGGTTCATGTCCCGGTTGTTGTCGTCCCCGGTGATGATGGCTTCCCGGACCGGGTGGACGAACCGGGCGTCCCACTGGCTGCCGTACCCGGCCCCGCCCTCGGCCACCGGCTTGGTCAGCCACTCGTTGTCCTGGAGGTCCTCGGCGATGGTCAGGGTGTTCGGGTGCTTCTCCCGGACCTCCCGGTTGATCCACTGGACCAGGCTCCACCCCTCCGGCAGGTTCGGCTCGGCGTCGGCCCTCACACTGCGGATGTACAGGGTCATGTCCATCCGCAGCCCGTCGACGTGGTACTCCTCGACCCACATCAGGGCGTTGTCCCGGATGAACTGGCGGACCTCGCCCCGGCCGTAGTCCGGGCGGGTCGCCCCCCACGGGGTCTCCTTCCGCCAGTCCTGGTAGAAGTAAATGCCCCCGCCGTCGTTCTCGCTCCACCCGTCGAACCGCCACAGGTCCAGGTCGCTGGGGCCGAAGTGGTTGTAGACCACGTCGAGGACGACCGCGAACCCGGCCCGGTGGGCCGCCCGGACGAACTCCTTGAACCCCCGCGGGCCGCCGTAGGCGCTCTCGACGGCGAAGATGTGGGCCGGGTTGTACCCCCACGACCGGTCCCCGGCGAACTCGGCCACCGGCATCACCTGGATGACGTTCACCCCGAGCCGCTTGAGGTGGTCGAACCGGCGGACCACGTCGGCGAAGGTGGCCGGCTTGTCGGTGTCCGGGTCGGTGTCGTTGAAGGTGCCGACGTGCAGCTCGTAGATGACCCACTCGTTCCACGGCGGGGTCTTGTAGTACTCCTCGCCCCAGTCGAAGGCCGGGTCGTGGACGACCGCGTTGCCGACCGAGTTGGTGACCTCCTTGGCGTAGGGGTCGATCCGCTTGAACTCCCCGTAGGGCGTCTTCAGGTGGAACCGGTACTCGTCCCCGGGCTTGGCCCCGGGCACGTCGGCGTACCAGTAGCCCTCCGGGTTCTCGCGGGTGAGCGGGTGCTTGCCGGGCTCCCAGCCGTTGAACGAGCCGATGACCGAGACCGCGTCGGCGTGGGGGGCCCAGACCCGGAAGGCGACCCCCTTCGGGTGGGGGATGGCCCCCATCCCGGGGTGGGCCTCCGGCCGGTCGGCCTTGCGGCCGTTCGTCACCCCGGCCAGCGGGTAGGGCATCGGCTTGGGCGGGCGGGCGGCGGCCCTGACGATCGACATGGGTGTCGGCTCCGGGGTGGGTTGTTCGGGCGTGACAACAGTGACCCGGGCCTTCGGCCCGGGTCTTGGTGAATTATTCTAGGCGGGCGAGACGGCCGGGCGGGGGGCCGGCGGGGGGGCCGGGGCCCCGGCCCCGGTCCGGTTGTGGGGGTCGGCCGGGGTCAGCCCCTCGACCGCCTTCAGCCCGGACCCGTGCCG
Source organism: Gemmataceae bacterium (assembly GCA_019747685.1). Lineage (GTDB taxonomy): Bacteria > Planctomycetota > Planctomycetia > Gemmatales > Gemmataceae > Urbifossiella. Next base: position 1,001 of record JAIEQN010000799.1, on the reverse strand, counting down.
GAGGGCATACACCTGGGTGAACTCGGCGCCGAACAGGACGATGAGGGACGAGTAGTAGATCCAGAACAGGAGCACCACGAACGACCCGGCCGCCCCGTAGGCCGACCCGACCGACATCGTCCCCAGGTACAGGCCGATCAGGTACTTGCCGAGGGTGAACAGCCCGGCCGTCAGCAGCGCCCCGACCCACACGTCCGACCAGGCCGGGCGGGCGTGCGGGAGGACCTTGAAGATCAGGGCGAACATGGCCGCCGTCACCAGGAACCCGACGAGGAGGTTGCCGAGCTGGAGCCAGATGCCGCCGCCCGGCAGCCACCGCTCGACGGCCCCGCCGAGGGCGGTCAGGACCGCGGTGAGGACCAGCGAGACGAGCAGGAGGAAGGCCATCCCGCAGACCATCGAGAACGACAGGAGCCGGTCCTTGACCATCGCCCAGATGCCCGACGGGGTTTGGTCCGTCTTGACGTTCCAGACGGTGTCCAGGGCGTCCTGGAGGGACCCGAACACCCCGGTCGCCCCGACCAGCAGGGTGACGGCCCCGGCGACGGTGGACAGCACCCCGCCGCCGGTAGTGGTGTTCTTGGCCAGCATCTCTTGGACGGTGTTCGCCCCGTCCTCGCCGATCAGGCCCTTGAGCTGGGCGGCCAGCTCGCCGCGGGCGGCGTCCGGCCCGAACACCAGCCCGGCGATGCCGATGACCACCAGGAGCAGCGGGGCCAGGGACAGGGCGGTGTAGAACGACAGGGCGGCCCCCAGCCGCATCGCCTTGTCGGCCATGAACTCCTGCCCCGTCCGCTTGACGACCTCCCAGACCTCGTGCCAGCGCATGACGACCTCGCGGCGGTGAGCGGTGCGACCGTGGGCGATGGGAAGGCAACCGGCGTGCCGGGCCAAATGCCGCGGCGGCCGGCCCATCGAGGGCCGGCCGCCGGGAGAGGTTGTGCGGGGGTTTCCGACCCTCTCCCCTTGAGGGAGAGGGTCGCCCCGCGCCAGCGGGGCGG
>JAIEQN010001148.1 GCA_019747685.1 Gemmataceae bacterium | reverse complement strand
GGCCTGTTGGGGGGGCGCGGGGCCCCCTTCCGCGCCCCCCGTCCTGAACCCCGGGGGGCCCCCCCTGCCTCTGCCCCGGCCACCCGGAGTGAGGTCGTCATGGGCCAGTCGGCGGCGGTCCCGGGCCGGGCGTGGGCGGCGGTGGCCGCCGGGGTGGCGGTCAACCTCTGCCTCGGCATCCTCTACGCCTGGAGCGTCTGGAAGGACGCCCTGCTGGCCTCGAAGGCGAAGGTCGAGCCGGACACGCCGATGGCCGGGGTGAACGACGGCTGGGTGTACCTGTCCGACGCCCAGGCGACCTGGGCCTATGCCGTCTGCGGGTTCACGTTCGCCCTCTTCATGGTCCCCGGCGGGCGGCTCCAGGACCGGTACGGACCGCGTGCCGGGGCGACCCTGGCCGGGGTCTGCCTCGGGGCCGGGTGCGTCCTGGCCGGGCTGCTCCGGAGCTACCTCGGGCTGGTCTTCGGGTTCGGCGTGCTGGGCGGGGTCGGGATGGGGCTGGGCTACGCGGCCGCGACCCCGGCCGCGGTCCGGTGGTTCGGGCCGCACCGCCGGGGGCTGGTCGTCGGGCTGGTGGTCGGCGGTTACGGCGGGGCGGCGGTGTACATCGCCCCCCTAGCGAAGTACCTGATCGCCGAGTACGGCCTGACCGGCAGCTTCGTGGCCCTCGGCCTCCTGTTCGCGGCGGTGATCGTGGTTGCCGCCCAGTTCCTGCGGACCCCGCCGCCGGGCTACCTCCCGCCGCCCGCTCCGGTCTCGGCGAAACCCCGTCCGGTCGTCACCGCCCCCGACCGGACCGCACCGGAGATGCTGCGGACGTGGCAGTACTACGCCCTCGTCGCCCTGTTCGTCGGGTCGGCCCAAGCCGGCCTCTTGGTGATCGCCAACGCCGCCCCGTTGTTGAACAAGACGGCCTCGGGGATCGAGTTCTTCGCGGCCAACGCCTGGCTGCTGGCGGCCTACGGCGGGCTGCTGAATGCCTCCGGCCGGGTCGGCACCGGCTCCTATTCCGACGCCGTCGGCCGGACGAACGCCTTCGCCCTGAACGGGCTGCTCGCCGCGGTCTGCCTGTCCGCCCTGCCGGCCGTGATGGGGTCGGCGAACGTGTGGCTTCTGTTCCTGGCGGTCGGGGTGGTGTACTGGCAGTACGGCGGGACGCTGGCCCTGATGCCGGCCCTGACGGCCGACTACTACGGCCCGAAGAACCTGGGGCTGAACTACGGCCTCGTCTTCCTCGGCTGGGGGGTGGCGTTCTTCGTCCCCCAGCTTGCCGGGTTCATCAAGGACGCGACCGGCTCACTCGACGCGGCCTTCTACCTCTCCGGCGGGCTGCTCCTCGGGGCGGTCGCCTTGAGCCGGGTGGTGAAGCGGCCGGGTTCGTAGTTCCGGGTCAATCCGGTCATTTCCGACCATACCCGGTCGCGCTCGGTTCGCCGGCGGCCGTTCACAACCCCAGGCTCGGACAGTTCTTAGGTCCGGGCCGCCGGATTTGCCGCGATGCCACCCCCCCTCCCCCCCTCGGTTTTCACCGGCCCCTTCCCGCCACGTTTTCGTTGGGATTCTCAGCGTTTTCGTTCCGACGGTGCATGACCGGGTTGTCATGCTCCGTCGACCGCCGGGGCCGAACTCCCGATCGGAATGGGGGTTGTGCCGCCGCCCATGCGTTGCCGGACCCGATCATGCTCCCCCCACCCCGGACCGGCCGCCCGCGGCCCAGTTCGCCGCGGACGCATCTGTACGCCCGTACTATACACTCCCCAGGGCCGGTGTCAAATGACCGCGCGGCCCGGGCGAACGCGGTACTATTTCAGGGCGGCCACGACCTTCGCCGGGTCGGTGTCGTCCAGGATCGTCACCCCCGGGGCCGGTTTGTAGGCCTCGCGGAGTTGGCCGGCGGTGAGCGGTTTCCCGTTCGCCGCCACCCCGCCGGCGATGACGACCCGCTTCGGGCCGGCCAGCGCCGCGATGTGGGCCACGTCGCCGACGTCCCGGAGGATGCCGGGGGCCATCACCCCGAGCCGCTGGCCGACGTAGGGTTCATCGCTCACGAAGCTGGCCAGCGTCCCGACCGCGACGGCCTTCGTGATGCGGTCGTCGGTGGCCGCGGCGCAGAGCGCGACAAGCCCGGCCGGCCCCTCGCCGACCACGACCACCTGCTTCGGTAACCCCTTGTCCAATTCGGCCCCCAGGTCGATCGCCTTGCGGACGTCCTCGACCCACTGACCGAGCAGCGGCCGGCCGAGCCACAGCCCCCACTCGGCCGAGTTGTGGTCCGGGGCCCGGCCGATCGTGTCCCCGGGGACGGCCAGGTCGCCGGTCGCCCGCAGCTCGGGGACGATGAGCCGGACGCCGGTCTTCCGGAAGGCCTCCACCAGCGGCCCACGCTCGGCCCCGGCCGCCCCGTCCGGGTTCAGCAGGACGACGAGCGGTGCCCCCGGCTTGGGGGTCTCGTCCTCGACCAACTCCCCGTCGGGGCCGGTCGTGACCGACGACCCACCGTAGGTGCGGTGCTGGGTCCGGCCGGGTGACGGTTGCGGGAAGCCGCCCAGGGCCCGTTCCAGTGCCTTCCGGTCGCCGGGCGTCTTGCGGGCGGCCAGCAGCTTCCGCCCCTCGGCGGCCGCGAACTTCGGGACGGTCACGAAGTCCTTCGGCCGGGTGTCGCCGGGGAAGCACCGCAGGGCCTCGGGGTCCTCGGTCTTGACCTCCGGCTCGCGGACCGGCGACCCGTCGCCCTCGCCCTTCAGGTGTAGCGTCATCCAGCCGTACATCGCCTCCCGCATCTCCCGGCTGTAGTCGTGCCCCGAGTCGAAGACGGCGTGGCGGAGCCCGTCCGGCCTGCCGAGCAGCTTGTAGACGGGCGTGGCCGCGGCGGCCGACTTCTTGGCTTCGCCGACCGAGAACTGGAACGCATCCCGCGTCGCGCTCACGACCATCAAGGCCCGCGGGGCGACCAGCCCCAGCACCTCGCCCTCTTCGGTGAACTTGAGAGCCCCGGGCACCACCTCGCACAGGCAGCACGCGGCCCCGAGGTACGCCTGGTAGTTGCCCACCGAGCAGACCGGCACCACCGCCTTGAGGCGGTCGTCCATCGCCCCGGCGTACATCGTCTGGTTGCCGCCGCCGCTCGCCCCGGTGACGCCGATCCGGTCGCCGTCCACCTCCGGCCGGGTCAGCAGGTAATCGACCGCCCGCATGTTCTCGTAGGCCTGCAACCCCGACAGCGGCAGGCCGACGGGCAACAGGGTCGCGGCGGTCATCTCCCCGTGGTACTCGCCGAGGGCGGCGCCGACGCCCCGCTCGCCGGCCCCGAAGGCGTCCACGCACAGCACGAAGAACCCGAGCTTGGCCGCCCCGATGCACCGGGCCTGCACGACCGGGTCCTGCTTGGCCCCCTTCCAGTGGCCGTGGACCATCAGGATCGCGGGCAGCTTGCCCTTCTTCGCCGGGACGTAGGCGTTGGCCGTCATGAGGACGCCGGGTCGGGTCTGGAAGGTGATCTTCTCGACCCGGTAGCCGTCGCGCTTGAGCTCGCCGTGGCACTGCGGGTCGAGCGGGCACTTCTCGGCCGGGAACCCGCCCCACGCCGCGGCGAGCTGCTTCCGCAGCTCGTCGCGGCGTTTGGCCCACGCCTCGGCCGACGGCGGCGGGGCGTCCCTCGCCCGCAGGTCGGCGGCCTGCTTCTGGACGAAGTCGAGGTAGGCCCGGTTCGGAGGCGGCGGGTCGGCGGCCACGGCCGGCACGGCCGCGGCGAGCAGCAGAAGCGGGAGAGTGCGTACCATGACGGGGAGCCGGTGTAGGGTGTGTCGGGCGGACCGTCCGCGGTCCGCGATGACGCACCACCCATCGCCCGGTGCGTCATCGCCGGCCGGGGGCCGGCTCGACACAGCCTACCAGATGCGCCCGAGGCCCGCCATGACCGACCCGACGCCGACCGTCCACGAGTCGAACCGGAAGTTCTACGACCGGATCGCCGACGCCTACGACCTCATCGCCGACAGCAACGAGAAGGCCGCCCGGCGGGCCGGGGTGAAGGCCCTGGCCCTGAAGCCGGGGGAAGCCGTGGTCGAACTCGGGTTCGGGACCGGGAACGAGGTGCTGGACCTGGCCGGCCTCGTCGGGCCGACGGGGACCGTCTCCGGGGTCGACATCTCGCCCGGGATGTTGGCCGTGGCCCGGCGGAAGCTGGCCACGACCCCGCCGGCCTGCCCGGTCAACCTCCTGGTGGGCGACGCCCGGTCGCTGCCCTTCGCCGACGCGAGTTTCGACGCCGCGTACACCAGCTTCACGCTCGAACTCTTCCCGGCCGAGGACATCCCGGCGGTCCTCTCGGAAGCCAAGAGGGTGTTGAAACCCGGCGGCCGGCTGGCGGTGGTATCGATGTCCGTCGTCCCGGCCGGCCAGCACACCAGCGCCCTGGAACGCACCTACGTCTGGATGCACCGGCACTTCCCGCACCTGGTCGACTGCCGGCCGATCGACGCCCCGGCCCTGGTGACGGCCGCCGGGTTCCGGGTCACAACCCGCCAGGAGTTGACCATCTGGACGATGCCGGTGGCGGTGGTGGTCGGCGAGAAGTAGCCGGGTCGCCCGGCGGTCCCTTCGCGGGCGGTTCCCGGTCGCCCCGCCGGGGCTAAAACTGGGGTGCGGGTCGTGGCCGGCCGCGGGTCGGGCGTGGTGATTCCGCGATCCGTCCCCCACCCCCCGCGCTGCCATGCTGCTCCTGTCCTGCACGAACGTCGCCCGCGGGTACGACGCCACCCCGCTGTTCGAGGGGGTGACGTTCGAGGTCCACGCCGGCGACCGGATCGGGTTCGTCGGCCCGAACGGGGCCGGCAAGACCACCCTGCTCCGCTGCCTGGCCGGGCAGGACGAGCCGGACGCCGGGTCGGTCGCGCTCCACGCCGGGGCCCGGCTCGGGACGCTCCAGCAGGTCGCCGAGTTCCCCCCCGGCCGGACGCTCTTCGACGAGGCCAAGTCGGCGTTCGACGAGTTGCTGGCCACCCAGAAGGAGTTCGAGCGGGTCGCGGAGGAGCTGGCCGCGGCGACGGACGAATCCCAGCGGAAGCAGCTCTCGGCCAAGTTCGACCGGCTGAACGAACTCCTCCGCCACCACGACGCCTACGAACTCGACCACAAGGTCGAGGGCGTCCTGGGCGGGCTGGGCTTCAAAACCGCCGACTTCACCCGCGGGGTGGCCACCTTCTCCGGCGGCCAACAGCGGCGGCTGTTGCTGGCCAAGCTCCTCCTGTCCGCCCCGGACGTGATGCTCCTGGACGAGCCGAGCAACCACCTCGACATCGACACCACCCGCTGGCTGGAGAACTACCTGGCCCAGCAGCCCGAGGGGATGATCGTCGTCAGCCACGACCGCTACTTCCTGGACAAGGTGGTGACGAAAATCCTGGAGCTGCACGACCGGCGGGTCACCGGCTACCCCGGGGACTACCACCAGTACGTCCGCCAGCGGGAGGAGCGGTACGAGCGGCGGCTGAAGGAGTACGAGGCCCAGCGGGAGTTCATCGAGAGGCAGGAGGAGTACATCCGCCGGGCCCACTACGGGCAGCTCGCCAAGCAGGCCCAGTCGCGGATGAAGGTGCTCGACCGGCTGGAGGTGGTGGGGAAGCCGACCCGGGTGGAGGGGCCGCGGATCAGCTTCCAGGAGGTCCGCCGGTCCGGCGATGTCGTGTTCCACACGGAGGATTTGACCAAGCGGTACGGCGACAAGGTCTTGTTCGTGAACCTGAGCTTCGACCTGCCGCGGGGCAAGCGGCTGGGCATCATGGGGCCGAACGGGAGCGGCAAGACGACCCTGCTCCGCATCCTGCTCGGCGACGAGGAACCCACGTCCGGCCTGGTCCAGCGGGGCCACCTCGTCTTCCCCGGGTATCTCGACCAGCACCTGCGGGTGCTGGACGGGGAGAAGTCGGTGGTCCGGGCCGTCTGGCCGGACGACGACCCCTCCCAGACCGAGCAGAAGATGCGGGACCTGCTCGGGTCGTTCGGCTTGCAGGGGGAGACGGTCGAGCAGCCGGTGAAGTCGCTCTCCGGCGGCGAGCAGAGCCGGGCGGCCCTGGCCCGGCTGACGGTCAACGGGTGCAACCTCTTGATCCTGGACGAGCCGACCAACCACCTCGACATCTGGGCCTGCGACTCGCTCGAGGAGGCCCTGAAGAACTTCGGCGGGTCGGCCGTCGTGGTCAGCCACGACCGGTACTTCCTGAACCGGTCGGTGGACCTGTTGATCGTGCTGGATGGGGCCGGCGGGAGCGAGGTGGTGTACGGCAACTACGACACCTACGAGCTGCTCCGGGCGGCCCGGGAGAAGGCCGGTCCGGCGAGCGGGGGGCGTCAGCCCCCTGTTTCGGGCGAGCAGAACAGGGGGCTGACGCCCCCCGCTCGCCCGGGCAAAACGGCGAAGCGGAAGCGGGAGGTCCCCTACCGGAAGGTGGCCGACCTGGAGGCCGACATCGCCGCGGCCGAGGCCAAGGTGGCGGCCCTGGAGGGGGCGTTGCAGACGGCCGAGGTGTACCGGGACCCGGCCCGGCTGCGGGGGACGATGGCCGACCTGGAGGCGACCAAGGACGCCCTGGCCCGGCTGTACCAGCACTGGGAAGAGGCGGTAGAATTGGACGGCTGACACCCGCGCGGAGGGCCGACCATGTCCGAGGACCGCACCGATAGCCCGGTCGACCCCGCGGCCCCGCCGGCCGAGGCGAACGGCCACCTCCCGGCCGAACCGGACCGGCCCGACCCGCACCAGGCCGAGCTGGCCAAGCTCCGGGCGAAGGTGGCCGACCTCCGCCGGTGGTGCCGGGAGTTCCTGGCCGACCCGGCGGCCGGCGGGGTGTTGCCGCCCGACGTGGCCGCCGACCTGCGGGCGGTCGAGCCGGCCGTGTCCCAGGACGAGGCCAACGCCCTGTACCTGGCCCTGGCCCGGGGGGAGCCGGTGCCGCCGTCGCACCCGGCGTTCCGCCCGGGGCCGGGTGAGCCGGCCCGGCCGGCGGACGCGATCGCGGCCTTGTCGGCCGAGCGGGAGCGGCTGCGGGTGGCGTTCTTCGCCGTGTACGACGCGGCGTTCCCCGATGACGTGCCGACCGAGGAAGAAATCCTCTGGGGGATGCAGCACCCCTGCGGGCAGACGATGGACGAGATGATCGCCGAGTACGAGCGGCTTCACCCGGAGTAACCCCGATGCCCGTCCAGTTCCGGGTGTATTACTCCGGGGAGGCAAGAACACAATTCTTCGCCGCCCTGGCCCAGGCGACCACGGCCGGGCAGCGGACCGAGGCCCTAGTTGCCGGGCGGGCAATCGACCGCGGACTACTTTGGCTTGCGGATGAGTTGGGCGAGTCCCGCGGCGAGCCGGGGCTGATCGGGCAGCTCCGCTGGGTCGGCATCCTGCCGCTGACGGCCTGGTTCGCGGCCGACCTCGGCCGGCGGGTCGTGTACGTGAACCGGTTCCGCTTCGCCCCCGCCGGCCCCGGCCGTAGCCCGCCACTTCCCCTTGCGTCGTCCGCCCGTTTCCGGCTCTACTCCGCCGCCCGCGTCACGGAGGACGCCCCTTGCGGCCGGTTGTCCCGCTTCCCACCCTGCCCGACCGCCCCAACCCCAACCCCGCCCCCAACCCGGCGTTCGCCGCCCGGCCCCGGCTGGCCCGCCTCCGCGATGCCCTCCGGGCCACCGACCCCCGACCGCCCTCCCCTGCCGACGCCCCGGTCTTCTTCTTCGACCGCGCCCGGCAGGCCGAACTCGTCGCCGCCCGCCCGGCCCCGCCGCCGGCCGAGCCGCACCCGGTCGCGGCCCTGATCGCCGCCGAGCTGCCGG
>JAIEQN010000968.1 GCA_019747685.1 Gemmataceae bacterium | reverse complement strand
GCGAACTCGGTCTGGCTGAGCCCGGCGGTGGCGAACGCCAGCCCGGCCCCGGGGGCCACGTCGTGGACCACCTGGAGCATGGCCCGGCCCTCGTCCCGGCCGGGGCCGTCGGACAGGACGTTGACCGGGGTGTGCCGGCCGAGCGGGTTGGCCGGGCCGGGCAGGTCGCCGGCGGCGATGTCGGCGGCCGCCCCGCCGAGGGCGTTGAAGCTGTCCGACAGGACGCCGACCGTCACCCCCGACCCGTCGATGCGGAGGAACCGGTTGACGTCGTCCGACTGGACGGCCCGGACGCCCTGGCTGGTGGCCGCCCCGACGCTGGTGATCGGCTTATAGGCCGGGGCCAGGGCGCGGACGGCGGGGAGGCCGGCGGCCGCCCCGAGGGAGCCGATCGGCAGGAACCCGGAGACGACGTAGGAGGAGGCGGCGACGGCCCGGAACCCGAGCGGCCCGAGGGCGGCGGCGGCGGCGGCCGGGTCGGGGGCCAGGACCTCGACGGCGACGGCGTCGGCCCGGGTCTGGAGGAGGGGGTTGGCCGGGCGGAAGGCGGCGGCCGGCAGGCCGGCGGTTTCGGTAAAGGACTGGTACTCGCGGAGCAGGTACGCCAGGTCGAACCCGGCCCGGACGAGCGGCCCGGCGGCGTCGAGGCGGGCGGCCCGGGCCAGGTCGTCGGCCGACAGGGCCGAGCCGGCGGCCGGGACGGCCCGGTCTTCCAGGGCTTCGACGGCGAGGCGGGGCTTACGACCGGCCAACCGGGTGCGGGTGGCGAACGGGGTTAGCGGCCACACGGGGCACCTCGTCGGACGGCCGAGAGCCGGGTGAGGGGTGGTCGGCGGGGGGCGCGGCCGCGGGTGGGGAAAACCTTACGTTACCCCCGTACCCGGCGGCCGACAACTCACGCCCGTCCGACCGTCGCCGCGGCCGGCGGCCGCGCGGGACCTCCCCGTTAGACGCTCGAACCGCCCGAAGGGTTTGCCGGCCGGGCCGATTTCGCGGGATTTCCGGGGCGGCGGCCGGCCCCGGGGCGGTCCCCGGGATGACCGCCGGCCGCCGGCCGGGACCCAGCCCGTTACCGGCGTGTTACGAAGCGAGACCGGGGCGAGCCGGGAGCGTGAGCGACCGGAGGGAGAAGCTCCGGTCGCTCACGCTCCCGGCTCGCCAGCCCGAACGTTGGTCCTCCGGTCGCTCACGCTCCCGGCTCGCCAGCCCGATACAACGTACCCGGACCGACTTCACCACTCCCCAACGTCGAGGCGGATGATGGCCGACAAGAAGCTGGCCGGGAAGGTGGCCCTGGTGACCGGGTCGAGCCGGGGGATCGGGGCGGCGATCGCCAAGCGGCTGGCCGCCGACGGGGCCAAGGTCGTCGTCAACTACGCCAAGAGCCAGAAGGCGGCCGACGAGGTGGTGGCCGAGGTCAAGAAGGCCGGCGGGGAGGCGGTCGCGGTCCAGGCCGACACCAGCAAGCCGGCCGACATCGAGCGGCTGTTCGCCGAGGTGAAGAAGGCGTTCGGCCGGCTCGACATCCTGGTCAACAACGCCGCCATCATGCAGCGGGGCGAGCTGCACGAGGTCACGCCCGAGCTGATCGACGCGCACTTCAGCACCAACGTCCGCGGCTACCTCCTCTGCGCCAAGCACGCCGCCCAGATGCTCCCGAAGGGCGGGGTGATCGTCAACATCGGCAGCGCGATCAGCCGGATGGCCTACCCCGGGGCGGTGGTGTACACCGCGACGAAGGGGGCGGTCGACCTGATGACCCGGGTGCTGGCCGCCGAACTCGGGCCGAAGGGCATCCGGGTGAACTGCGTCGCCCCGGGGTCGACGATCACCGACATGAACGGCCCGGCCAGCGGCAAGACGGACGAGGAGGCCCGGCAGGAGATCGCGGCGACGGCCCTCCGCCGGCAGGGCGAGGTCCACGACATCGCCGACGCCGTCGCCTTCCTGGTGACCGACGACGCCCGGTGGGTGACCGGGGCCTGGATCGACGTGTCCGGGGGCATCCGGCTGTAATGAGGAAGACCCCTCCCCCCGGCTCGCCAGCACCCCGGTCTCGGTTCGGCGCGCATCTTGCGGATTCGTCCGGGGTCGGACTCGCCCCCACCCCGAGGCGCACCCGTGGACCCGCACGACCCCCGCCGCTTCGTCCCCCGCCTGGAAGAGATCGAGGGCCGGCTGACCCCGGCCGCCAACCTGACCCCCGAACAGGTGTTCGGGGCCGCCGGGCTGGCCGAGCTGTACTTCAACGGCACCCGGGCCGCCCTGGACAACCCGGCCTACTTCAACCTGTCCACCACCCGGGCCCCGACCCAGGCCCTGGCGGCAACGATCGTGGCCCAGGCCCCGACCCTGGCCGACATCCTGAACTCCTACGCCGTCCAGCTCGGGAACGAGCGGGCCGCCGACCCGGCCCGGGCCGACTTCCTCGACCCGTTCATCGAGCGGTACACGACCCTGGCCGCCCGGGCGACCCAGTCGGCCGCCCAGGCCCAGGTCGTGTCCGGCCGGATCGACGCCCTGAACGCGGCCGACGCCGCCCGGGGGAGGACCGCCGGCGGCACCTCCACCGGCGGGACCACCACCGGCGGCACGACGGGGACCGGGACGAACGGCCTCGGCGGGCTGTTCCCGAACGGGACGACCGGCACCGGGACGGTCGGCACCGGCACCACCGGGACCGGGATCCCCGGGACCGGGACGACCGGGACCGGGGCGGGCACGACCGGCACCGGGACGGCGACCGGCGGGACCAGCGGGACCGGGACGACCACCGGCGGGACGAGCGGGATCGGGACCACGACCGGGACCACGGGGACGACCACCGGGACCACCGGGACGACCACCGACACCACCGCGACCCCGGGGACGCCGCTGACCCCGTGACGGGGGGCGGGCGACCCCTCCCCTAAAGTCGGGGGGCGGTGTTCTTCCGCACCCTCTCCCTCAAGGGGAGAGGGTCGAAGATGGGGCGGTCCGCTGGCGCAGGCCCCGCCGCATCGCATAATCCCGGGCGATCAGGCAGGCGGTCAGCCAGGCCAGGGCCGCCACCCCGCCGGCCAGCACGTCGGCCGGGGTGTGGACCGCCAGGTAGACCCGGCTCCACGCCACCCCGGCCCCGACCAGCACCGCCAGCACCGCCACCAGCCACCACCCCGGCCGCCGCAGCCGCCAGGCCCGGGCCGCCGCCACCGCCGCCACGAACCCGCCCACCCCGAACCCCCGCAGGGCGTGGCCGCTCGGGAACCCGTACCCGCCGGGGTGGTCGAGCGGGTCGAACCCGTCCGGCCGGGCGACCGCGAACAGCGGCTTGAGCGTCCATTCCAAGGCCGTCAGCCCGAGGACCACGGCCAAGAGAGTCGCCGCCGTCAGGTAGTGCTTGCGGGCCGCGAACAGGGCCAACAGCCCGCCGATGGTCAGGGTGGAACCGACCCCGTACCCGAGCCACGTCAGGGCTTCGGCCGCGGCCGTCAGCCCCGGCGACCGGCGGTCGAGCTGCCACCGCAGGGCGGCGTGATTAAACTCGTCCCACCGGCTGCCGGCCACCCCGTCGGCGATCCAGGCGAACAGCAGCACCGCGACCGCCACCACGGCCAGCCCGCCGGCGACCCCGGGCGGCGTCTTCCGCACCAGCAAGAGCGCCCCGGCGAACAGCCCCCAGAGCCGCTGCCGCAGCCCGGTCGGGACGGCCGCGGCCGGGGCCTCGTCGTCCTCGTCCTCGACCGCCTGCTCGGCCGGCGGGGCCGGGTCGTACCCCGGCCCGACCACCACCCGCAGGGCACCGGGTTTCACCTCGAACGTGAAGCTCGCGCCTTCGCACAGCTCGCCGTCGAGGCTGAACGCCATCGGCGGGTTGGGGGCGATCTCGAACTTCCGGGCCGTTCGGTGGACGACGTGTTCGTCCTCGGTGTAATCGCCGTGCATTAGCCGGGCGGCGACGACCGACAGGTCGAGCGTCCCCCCGGCCCGGACGATCACGACGTCCAGCAGCCCGTCCTCGGGGTTGGCCGACGGGGCGACCGGCAGCCCGCCGGCGGCCGTCCGGCCGTTGGCCACCACCACGTTCAGGACCTCGTCGTCCAGGTCCGGGGGGCCGCCGTCGAACCGCATCACGAGGGTGTACTGGGGAAGGTCGGCCGTCGGCCCGACGGCCCCGCGGAGGTAGGCGAGCGGTCCCCAGGCGGCCTTCAGCTCCGACGTGACCTCGGCCGCCACCTTCCCGCTGAACCCGCCGGTGGCGGCGTTCACCAGCCAGCCGTCGCGGCCGCCGGTGACGCGGACGGCGTCGAGCCGGCGGACCTCGCCCCGGGTCAACAGTGGGACGGCTTCCAGCGGGTCGAGCGGGACGTTCAGGGTGCGGCAGAAGTCGTTCCCGGTGCCGAGCGGGAGGACCGCCAGGGCGGCACCGGCACCGGCGTCGAGTAGCCCGTTCGCGGCCGCGTGGACCGTCCCGTCCCCGCCGGCGACCGCTATCACGTCGAACCCGTCCCGGGCGGCCTCGGCGGCCGCGGCCGCCAGGTCGTCGTCCGGCCCCAGCTCGCGGACGGTCAGCCCGGGGACGGCGGCCAGGGCGTCCCGGAGGGCGTCCATCTGCCCGGCCGACCCGGCCCGGGGGTTGAACAGCAGGCAGACGCGCATCGTCGCTCCGGGGGTGCCGCGGGACCTCCGAGGGCATCCTACCGACGCCCGCCGGTCGGGGCCGTCATCCGATGCAGCGGGCGTGCCGGACGCAGCCTCGGGGGGCGGAGCGTCGGGCCTCCGTCGGCCGGATCGGACCCGGCGCCACGTCAGGTTGCGAACCGACCCGGGGCACGGCCATCCCGCCGGCCCACGCCAGACGGGCCGCCGGGGTTCGGCCCCGGCCCGGCGGGCCGGTTCCGCCAGCCCGGGCCGCAGGCCCGGGTCCGCGTCCGGCAACAAACTCGGCCCTGAAGGGGCCGTTCCCGGACCCGGGCCCTCGCCCCGCCCGGAACGACCCTTTCAGGGTCGGGGCGGTGGGGCCCCGGCGACCCGGGCCTGCGGCCCGGGCTGGCGGAACCGGCCCGCCGGGCCGGAATACCGACGGCACCCCGGCCTACCGCCCTCACCGGAGACCTCGCCCCGGCCACCCAAACCGAGATACCACCGAAGCCGGTGAGACGTTGCGTGCCGGCGAACGTCTGGTAGGATGGCCCTGGCTCTCCTTCCCGGCAGGAGGTTCCCCGATGCTGACCCGGCGTGAGGCACTGGCCGCGGGGGCGGCGCTGGCGACCGGCCCGCCGGCACTCGGTTCGGCCGACGACCCGACCGCGGCCGCCCGGGCGGCGATCGGCGAGTACGCCAAGAACCTCCGGGCCTTCGCCCGCTACCAGTGCAAGTTCACCACCCGCCGCGGGACGGCGGACTCGGCCGCCGACGCCAAGGCCGGCAAGATCAACGCCCGCATCGTCGGCGATTCGACCTTCACGGCGGACGGTCAACGGGTCCGGCTCGACAACCACGGCATCCCGCTCTCGAAGGGGCTGGCCGGGAAGAAGTCGGAACCGATCCCGGGCACCAACCTGGGCCGGACCTACATCGACTTCTTCGAGGAGAACGTCTACCTCAGCAACGGCCGGGAGGAGCTGCTGGGCAACGACATCGCGGCCAACGTGTACACTCCCGACCTGCCCGCCTCGCCCCAGCCGCTGCACCCGCTGACGATCTGGCAGTTCGATTTCCGGCTGGAGCAGGCCCCGGACCGGATGGCCGAGCAGCCCGACGAGTACGACCTCCGCGGCGAGGGCCGGCAGACGGTCGACGGCCGGGCCACCGTCCGGGTCCGGTTCGAGGCCAAGTCCAAAGACGGGCCGTGGATGGCCTGGGTGGTCGACTTCGACCCGGCCCGCGGCCACCTGCCGTACCGGGTCCAGATGCTCGCCCCCCCGTTCAAGGCGAAGGGGCCGCTGCGGGTGGTGGGCGAAGCCTGGGTGCTGGAGGCGAAGGACTGCGGCAAGGGGCGGTTCTTCCCCACCCGGGTGGTCCACGTCTCGCCGTCGTTCGGCGGCGAGACGACGGTGGATGCCTGGGAGACCGTAGTCCGGTCGATCGACCCGGACTTCAAGCCGACCCCGGAGACGTTCGAGTACCGGCCGCCGGCCGGAACCGGGGTGATCTACCTCCGCGCCGGCGCCTCCCCGTCGATCGGCCTCGCCCCGGGCGAGGTCATCACCCCCGAGTCGCTGCCCGACCTGGTCAAGCGGCAGCGCCCCATACGACCGAAGAAGGGCGGCGGGTAAGCCGGCCGCCGGGTTCGGCCCGGTTTTGGTGGCACAGGCCTCCCGGCCTGTGCTGCACCAAGCACAGGCCGGGAGGCCTGTGCCACCAGACCCAGATACGACCCGGCCGCTCGAACCTAGGCGCCGGCCGGCCGGCCTCCCATGATGGACGGGATGCCCGGCTTCGCCGATCCCGCGTTCCTGTGGCTCTTGCCGCTGGCCCCGGCCCTGGCTTGGTGGTGGGCGGTCCGGCGGCGGCCGGCCCTCCGCTACCCGTCGCTCGACCTCGTCGCCGGGCTGCCCGGCGGGCGGGGTCGCCGGGCCAAGTGGGGCGGGGCCGTCCTCCGCGGGTTGGCCCTGGCGGCGTTGATCGTCGCGGCCGCCGGCCCCCGGACGCCCGACCTCCGCACCCGGCTGCCGGCCGAGGGCGTGGCCATCGTCCTCGTCCTGGACATCAGCGGCAGCATGGCCGAGCGGGACGTCCTCTGGTCGGCCGGGCCGCCGCCGGAGGTCGTCTCCAGGCTGGCCGCCGCCAAGCGGGCGTTCCGGCTGTTCGTGGCCGGCGGCACGGCCCCGGACGGCACCCAGCTCGAACCCCGCCCGGCCGACCCGATCGGGCTGGTCACGTTCGCCGTCCTGCCGCAGACCGTCTGCCCGCCGACGTTGAACCACTCGGTGTTGCTGAAGCTGGCCGACGAGCAGGAGCCGGTGTCCGACCTGCGGGCCGGGACCAACCTCGGGGACGCCATCGCCGAGGGGGTGCTGCGGCTGGACCAGGGGGGCGGCAACCGGAAAAAGGTCCTCGTCGTGTTAAGCGACGGCGAGCACAACGTCAGTAAACAGGGTGGGGCCGACCCGCTCGCCCCGGTCCGGGCGGCGGCCCTGGCGGCGGCTCTGGGCATCAAGGTGTACACGATCGACGCCGGCGGCCGGCCGGCCGGGGACGCCGGGGATGACGCGGTGCGGCAGCGGGAGGCCGGTCGGGAGACCCTGCGGGCCGTTGCGGCGACGACGGGCGGCCGGGCGTTCGAGGCGACCGGCGGGGCCGACCTGCTGGCCGCGTACCGGGAGATCGCCGAGCTGGAGAAGGCCCCGACGGTGAGCTTCCAGTACCGCCGGTATCACGAGTACTACCCGTGGGCGGCGGCGGCCGCGGCCGGGCTGCTCCTGGCCGGCCACCTGCTCGACCGCACCCGCTGGCGGGTCGTGCCCTGAGCAAGACGTTCACCACAGAGGCACGAAGGTGACACGAAGGGTCACAGAGAGGAGGAAGATAAATCTCGGTCTTCTTCGTGGCCCTTCGTGTTACCTCTGTGCCTCTGTGGTGAAATCTTGACCCTCCCCCAACTACCGTCCGGCCTCGCCGGGCTGCTGGCCGACCTCCGCGAGTTCGTCGCGGCCGTCCGGTTCGCCCGGCCGGAGCTGCTCTGGCTGTTGCTCGTCCTGCCGGTGCTGGCCGGGGTCGACTGGTACGCGGCCCGTCGGCGGCGGCGGGCCGCCGGGCTGATCGGCCGGCCGGGGGCGGTGGCCGGGCT
>JAIEQN010000614.1 GCA_019747685.1 Gemmataceae bacterium | reverse complement strand
CCCTGGCCGCAGCTCGCCCAGGTGCTGATGCTGAGCAACGAGTTCGCGTTCGCGGACTGACCCGGGGAGGACGGCACGATGCGGGTCCGATCGGCGGAGCGGGTCACGGAGCCGCCGGCGTTCGACGCCCGGTCGGTCCTGGTGGACGGCGCCCGGATGGACCGGAAGACGTTCCACGCCCTGTACCTCCGAACCCCGGACGGGTTCAAAGCCGAGCTGATCGGGGGAGTCGTCTACGTGGCCTCGCCCGTCTCACTGCGGCACGGTAAGCCGCACTCGGACCTGATCCATTGGCTCGTGAGCTACCGGAACCGGACCCCGGGCACCGGGGTCGGCGACAACACCACCAACATCCTCGGCGAGCAGAGCGAGCCCCAGCCCGATGCCTTCCTGCTCGTCCTGCCGGGGAGCGGCGGGCAGACCTCGCTCGACGAGGGCGGGTACGTCGTCGGGCCGCCGGAGCTGGTGGCCGAGGTCGCCCACACGACGAAAGCCGTCGACCTCGGGGCGAAGAAGGCCGATTACGAGGCCGCCGGGGTCGGCGAGTACCTTGTGATCGACGTGGCGGCCGGGGCGGTCCGGTGGTTCGTCCGCCGGCGGGGCAAGTTCGCCGAGCAGAAGCCGGGGCCGGACGGCCTCCTCCGGTCGGCGGTGTTCCCCGGGCTCTGGCTCGACCCGGCGGCGTTCCTGGCCGACCAGCCGCGGAAGCTGGCGGCCGCCCTCCGGGCCGGCCTCGCCAGTCCGGAACACAAGGCGTTCGTGGCCGACCTGAAGGCCCGGCGGAAGAGGACCAAGCCCGCCAAGAAACCGCGGACGGGGAAGTAGACGCCCGAGGAGGTTCGGATGTCCACCGCGACGGCCACGAAGCTGCTGACCGCCGAGGAGTTCGCCCGGCTCCCGGACCCGCCCGACGGGTCGAAACAGGAGCTGGTCAAGGGGGAGGTGGTGACGATGCCGCCGCCGAGTTTCGTCCACGGGAAGGTCCAGAACAACGTCGCGTATGCCTTGGAGACCCATAACCGGACCCGCCCGTCCGGCCACGTGACGGTCGAGAGCGGGTTGGTCACCGAGCGCGACCTGGACACGGTCCGCGGGCCGGACGTGGCGTTCTGGAGCTTCGACCGGGTTCCCGACGACAAACTCCCGGCGGTTTACCCCGAGGTGGCGGCCGACCTCGTGGCCGAGGTCTTGTCCCCGGGCAACACCCGCCGGCAGGTCCGGGACAAGCTCCGGGAGTACTTCCGGGCCGGCGTCCGGCTGGTCTGGGTCGCCGACCCGGACGACCGCAGCGTGACCGCCTACACCCGCCCCGGCAGCGGCACCACCCTTTGGGAGGACGAAGCCGTGACCGGCGGTGACGTGTTGCCCGGGTTCACCTGCCCGGTGGCCGAGTTCTTCCGCGGCGTCCCCGCGACGGAGTGACCAATGACCCCGATGACCCGCCGCCAGATGCTCGCCCGGTGCGGGATGGGGATGGGCCTGGTCGGCCTGGCCCCGCTCCTGGCCGACGCCGGGGACGCCCCGGCCGACACGAACCCGCTCGCCCCGAAGGCCCCGCACTTCCCCGCCAAGGTGAGGCGGGTCATCCACCTGTTCGCCAACGGCGGCCCGTCCCAGGTCGACACGTTCGACCCCAAGCCGGCCCTGGCCAGGTACGCCGGGAAGTCGCTGCCGAACAGCCTGAAGACCGAGCGGCGGACCGGGGCCGCCTTCCCCAGCCCGTTCAAGTTCCACAAGTCCGGCCAGTCCGGGCTCGAAGTCAGCGAGATTTTCTCCCACACCGCCAAGCACGTCGACGACATTTGCGTGATTCGGTCGATGCACGCCGAGGTGCCCAACCACGAGCCGTCGTTCCTCCTGATGAACACCGGCGAGAGCCGGCTCATCCGCCCGAGCGTCGGCAGTTGGGTCACTTACGGGCTGGGGACCGAGAACCAGAACCTGCCGGGCTACATCGCCCTCTGCCCGAACGGGATGCCCTTGCTCGAATCCCAGAACTGGCAGGCCGGGTTCCTCCCGGGCGTCTTCCAGGGCACCTACGTCGACACCAAGCACCGGGACGTCGAGAAGCTGGTCGAGCACGTCCGCAGCAGGACGACCGGGCCGGCCGACCAGCGCAAGCAACTCGACCTGCTGGCCAAGCTCAACGCGATGCACCGGCAGGACCGGCCCGGCGACCCGCAACTGGAGGCCCGCATCCGGTCGTTCGAGCTGGCCTACCGGATGCAGACGGAAGCCGCCGAGGCGTTCGACCTGTCCCGCGAGCCGAAGCGGGTCCTCGACGCCTACGGCCCCGGCGACCCGGCCCGGTCGATCCTCCTGGCCCGCCGGCTGGTCGAGCGGGGCGTCCGGTTCGTCCAGGTGTCACACGGGCCGGTCCAGCCGTGGGACAGCCACGACGACCTGGAGGTGAACCACCGGCGGCTGGCCGGGGAGGTGGACCGGGCCATCGCCGCCCTCATCACCGACCTGAAGCGGCTCGGGCTGTTCGACTCGACGCTCATCATCTGGGGCGGGGAGTTCGGCCGGACGCCGGTGGTCGAGCTACCGACCCCGGGGTCGAACGCCGGGAAGGTGAACGGCCGGGACCACAACCACTACGGGTTCTCGGTCTGGCTGGCCGGGGGCGGGGTGAAGGGCGGCCAGGCGGTCGGGGCGACCGACGAGTTCGGGTTCAAGGCGGTCGAGAACCCGGTCCACGTCCACGACCTGCACGCGACGATCCTGCACCTGCTCGGGTTCGACCACGAGCGGTTCACCTTCCGGTACGCCGGCCGGGACTTCCGGCTGACGGACGTTCACGGCCGGGTGGTGAAGGAGGTGCTGGGGTAGGGGAAAAGACTGGGCCGCAGATGACGCAGACTCCGCCGCAGATGAAATCCGGATCAGAACAAACGTTTACTGTTCGATCCGATTTCATCTGCGGGCTTAGATCGGCGTCATCAGCGGGCCAGTCTTTCATTAACCTTCGCCACCCCGCGCCGCTCGCGGATCGCCCGGACCAGGTCGGCGTTGGTGCGGATGTCGGCGTCGAACTCGGTGTAGCAGACGCCCACCGTCTCCGGGGCGTGGGAGTCGCTGTTGCCGAGCTGGGCCAGGTGCGGGTACTTGCGGAGCAGCCCGGCCGCCCGGGCCCGCAGGTCGGCGTCCATGTTGTTCGACAGCACCTCGATCCCGTCGAGCTCCGCCCGGGCGTCGGCCACCACCTGCTCGAACGGCTGGCCCCACCGGTGCGGGTGGGCGGCCACCGCCGCCCCGCCCTGGCGGTGGACCTCCCGGCACAGCTCGCCCCAGCCGATCCCCCGGGGCACCCGGAACGGGTCGGTGATCCCGTACACCAGCACGTCCCCGCCCCGCCCGGCCACCTCCACCCCGGCCAGCACGACCAGCCCCGTCGCCGCCCGCAGCTCCGCCAGCTCGCCCCCCTCCCACAGGTAGTCGTGCTCGGTCAGCACCACCCCGTCCAGCCCGGCCGCCTCGGCCGCCCGGAGCAGGTCGAACGGGTCGGTGACGCTGTCCGGGGAGTGGCGGGACGTGTGCAGGTGGAGGTCGAACTTCATCGGGCGGCCCCGGGTGCGCGAACTCCCCCGGCCGGCCCGGGGGTACGGCCATTCTATCCGACACGACCGGCCGTCCGCCCGGCGGCACGACCGGCGCCGCCGGCGCCGGCCGACCGGCCGGCCGGGTAGCCGCCGCCTCCCGCACTTGTGTCCGGGCCGGCAGGGTTTACAATCGACGTAAGTGCCCGGGTCGTCGCCCGCGGCCCCCCGCCACCCCCGGACCGGCCGCCCCGCACCGAGGCCCCACCGATGGCCCAGTACATCACCCTGGAAGAGGCCGCCAACAAGCTCGGCATCCCGGCCGACGAGTTCAAGCGGCGGCTGAAGACCGAGTGGACCCACGTGGTCCCGATGCGGGACGGCCCGACGCTGCGGTTCCGGACCCACCAGGTCGAGGAGCTGGCCCGCCAGCTCGGGGCGGCCAGCGACCCGGGCCTGCCCCTGGCCGACCCGATCCACCCGACCCCCGGGTCGGACGACTACAAGGTCCCGGTCGCGCCCCGCGGGCCGGCCGACGAGCCGCTCGACTTCGGCGGGTCGGACGACGACATCTTCTCCCTCACCGACGACCCGGGCGGGAAGTGGCCGAAGAAGGCGGGGGACAGCGACGTCCGGCTGGAGGCCGCCGGCCCCCGGTCCCGGCCGCCGGAGCAGGTCCCGACCGAGGAGTTGTCGCTGGACGTGGGCGGCCCGGGCAGCGCGGTCATCAAGGGCGGCGGGGGGGCCAAGCTGACCCCGCCCAAGTCGTCCGGCAAGCTGTCCGCCCCGGACAGCGGGAAGAAGCTGTCCGGCGGGCCGGGCGGGGACTCGGGCAAGAACCTGGCCGCCCCCGGCGGGAGCGGCGGGGACTCGAGCGAGTTCGAGCTCAGCCTGGACGCCGACAGCGACGACTTCGAGCTGCGGCTCAACGCCGACTCGTCCGACGAGGTGGACCTGGGCAGCTCGCCGGTCGAGGCGGCCGGCGGGGGCGGCAAGAGCGGGATCAACCTCCGCGACCCGAAGGACAGCGGCATCCCGCTGGACGCCGGCAAGAAGCCGGCCGGGGGGAAGGCCCCGCCGCCGGCCGACAGCGACCCGGACCTGGACTTCGAGCTGACCCTGGACCCCGGCCCGGCCGGCGGCAAGGGGAAGGGGAAGGCCGGCGGGCCGAAGTCCGGCCCCAAGGCCGCCCCGGTCACGTCCGACTCGGACAGCGAGTTCGAGCTGACCCTGGACGGGTCGAGCGGGAGCGGGTCGAGCCTGGAGAGCGCCGCCCTGGAGAGCGCCGAGGCGAACAAGGGGGACATCTTCGAGACCGACTTCGAGATCCCGCCGATGGCCGACGAGTCGGGGTCGGAGGCGGTGGCGGTCGACTCGGACACCGACCTGGAGGCGGACGACGCCGGGGTCCAGGCCCTGGCCGACGCCGACGCCCCCGAGGACGAGACCGGCAGCCAGGTGGTGGTGATCGAGGACGAGTCGGACGTGGTGTCCTCCGCGGTCGAGGAGGAGATCGACGTGCTGGACGAGCCGGCCCCCCGGTCGTCCCGGCTGGCGGACGAGCCGGTGGTCGTCCAGGCCCCGCCGGCCAAGCCCCGGCCGTGGGGCATCGTCCCGGTCCTGATCCTGTTCCCGACGGTCATCCTCACCCTGCTCGGCGGGATGATGGCCTACGAGCTGCTGAAGTCGGCGACCGGCTACCAGCAGGCCCGCCGGCCGGCCGCCCCGCTCGTCCGCGGGGTCGCCAGCGCCCTCGACATGGAGCCGAAGGACCAGTGATCGGAGCACAGGCCGGGAGGCCTGTGCCACCAGGAGGCTTTGGTGGCACAGGCCTCCCGGCCTGTGCAGCTATTCGTCCCCTCCCGGCCCCCGCCGGTCCTGCTTCTTGGCCGACTGCCGCCGCTTGTCGGCCACCCGCCGCTTCTTTGCCCCCTTCGACACCTTGGTCGGCCTCCGCGGGGTCGGCTCGACCAGGGCCGCCCGGATCATCTCGGCCAGCTTCCCCGCACACGCCCGCCGGTTCCGCTCCTGGTCCCGGAACTCCTGGGACGAGAGGATCACGTCTCCTTCCACGGTGAACCGGCTGGGGTAGCGGGCCTTCATCCGGCCCCACGCGGCCGGCGGGATCGGGGCGGTGCTGGCCGCGGCCGCCCACCGCAGCACCGCCTTCGACGACACCTTGTTCACGTTCTGCCCGCCGGGGCCGCCGGACCGGGCGTAACTCCAGTCCAGCTCGGCGTCCGGGACGGCGATCGTCTCTGTCACCTGGATCATCGCCGGCCCGTTCTGGTGTCACAGGCGGGGCACAGGCAGGAATGCCTGTGCCACCAAGACTTCTGGTGGCACAGGCCTCCCGGCCTGTGAAGCCCCGTACCCGGCTTGACGCCGGGGGCGGGGGTAGCCTATCGTCCGCGGCCCGGGTGGGGTACTCGGCGGGCCTGGCGGGCCCTGGTGGCACCGGCCTCCCGGCCGGTGGTGGACCGGTACGGGGGCGGGTTATGGCGGCCGCGGTCGGCGGGCGGATCGAGGCGGTCGAGCGGCCGCGGTCGGTGTTCGCCCCGGATTACCTCCGGCTCGCCGTCCTGGTCCTCGTGGCGGCGGCCGTCCACGGCTGGCTGGTCGCCCACACGGCGGTGACGGCCCGGGACGGCCTCGGGTTCGCCCGGTACGCCATTTGTTTGCAATCCCCGTTCGTGATCGACCCGCACTGGGACTACAACCGCACCCAGTACGACGTGGTCAAGGGGCAGCAGCACCCGCCCGGCTACCCGGCCGCCGTCTGGCTGACGGCCAAGCTCGTCCGGGCGGCGGCCGACCGCCCGCACCCGGAAGCGTACCTCCTGTCCGCCCAGCTCGTCAGCGCGGCGGCCGCGGTCCTGCTGGTCGTCCCGGTCTACTTCACCGGCCGGATGCTGTTCGGCCGGTCGGCCGGGTTCGCCGCGGCCCTGCTCATCTCGGTCCTACCCACCCCGGCCCGGCTGACCAGCGACGCCCTGACCGAGGGGATGTACCTGCTGGCCGCGATGACGGCGGTGACGCTCGGGGTCCGGGCCGTCCGCCGGCCGGGGGTGGGCGGGTTTCTGCTGTGCGGGTTGGCCGTCGGGGCGACCTACCTGGTCCGGCCCGAGGGGCTGATGGTGGCCGGGGCGGTCGGGGCCGTCGCGGGCTGGTTGGGGCTCACGCGGAAGTGGCCGCGGGACCTGGCCGCCGGCCGGGTGACGGCCCTGGTGGTCGGCGTGGCCCTGGTCGCCACCCCGTACATGGTGATGATCGGCAAGCTGACCAACAAGCCGTCCCCGCAGCACCTCCTCGACCCGTCCCCCGACCCCCGCGCCCGGCTGTTCAACGGCGGGCCGACCTCCGACGCCCGGCCGGTTGTCGGCGGGCCGATCCTCGCCTCGTGGTGGAACGCCGAGACGGACGCCGGCCGGAACCGCTACCTGTGGGGGGCGGTGACGGCCGCCGGGGAGGCGGTCAAGGCCCTGCACTACCTGCCGGCCGGGTTCGCCCTGCTCGGGCTGGTGTTGCTCCGCCGGCGGGTGTCCGCCGAGCCGGGGGCGTGGGTGCTGTTGGCCCTGGCCGGGCTGAACTTCGCGGTGCTGATCCACCTGGCGGCCCGGACCGGGTACGTCTCCGAGCGGCACACGGTCCTGCTGGTGACGGTCGGGTGTCTGTTCGCCGGGGCGGCCCTGGAGCCGGTCGCGGCGGCGCTCGCCTCGTTGCCGAAGGTCGGCCGGTTCTGGGCCGGGAAGCTGGCCCCGGCCGGGCTGCTCGTCATGCTGGTGGCGACCGCCCTGCCGGCGACGCTCCGGCCGTTGCACGCCAACCGGGAGGGGCACAAGCACGTCGGCCGGAAGCTGGCCGAGCTGGCGGCCGAACACGAGGCCCGGGGCGAGCCGATCACCGTGGTCGACCCGTTCTGCTGGGCCGAGTGGTACAGCGGCCGGAGCCTGTACTACGTCCCCCAGGACCAGCCGGCGGCGACCGTCCGGTACGTCGTCCTGGACGACCGGACCCGGCCGGAGGATCACACCCGGCTGCCCCGGCTGGACGTGGCCCGGGACTTGGCGGCCGCCGGGACGGTGATCTACCACTGGCCGGAGGACGTGCCGGTGGAGCAGGCGAAGGTGAAGCTGTACAAGTTCGTCGGCCCGTCCGAGCTGGAGATGAAGGCCAAGAAGTAGGGTGTGTCGAGCGGACCGTCCGCGGTCCGCGAGACGCACCGG
>JAIEQN010000167.1 GCA_019747685.1 Gemmataceae bacterium | reverse complement strand
CGTCCGCCGCTGGGTGGCCGGCGGGGCGGTCTGGCCGGCCGACGCCGGACCGCGGGCGGCGAACCACTGGTCGTTCCGGCCGGTCGCCCGGCCGACCCCGCCGAAGGTACGGAGTACTCAGTACTCGGTTCGGAATGAGATCGATCGGTTCGTCCTCGACAAGCTTGTTACCGCCGGGCTGGCCCCGTCGCCCGAGGCCGACCGGCGGACGCTCATCCGCCGGCTGACGTTCGACCTGCACGGGCTGCCGCCGACGCCGGAGGACGTGACCGCGTTCGAGCAGGACCCGTCGCCCGATGCCTACGAGAAGTTAGTTGATCGGCTGCTGGCCGCCCCGCAGTACGGCGAGCGGTGGGCCCGGCACTGGCTCGACGTGGTCCGCTTCGCCGAGAGCCACGGGTTCGAGATGAACCAGCCCCGGCCGGCGGCCTGGCCGTACCGCGACTGGGTCATCAGGAGCCTGAACGAGGACAAGCCCTACGACCGGTTCGTGTTCGAGCAGTTGGCCGGCGACACCGCCGGGGCCGACGCCGCCACGGGCTTCCTCGTCGCCGGCCCGTGGGACCAGGTGAAAAGCCCGGACCCGGTCCTGACCGCCCAGCAGCGGGCCGACGAGCTGCACGACCTGGTGTCGGCCACCGGGGCGACGTTCCTCGGGCTGACCGTCGGCTGTGCCCGCTGCCACGCCCACAAGTTCGACCCGATCCCGCAGGCCGACTACTACCGCCTCGCGGCCGTCTTCGCCGGGGTCCAGCACGGGGAACGCGAGGTCCGGCCCGCCGACCCGGAGGCGAAGGCCCGGGCGGTGGCCGCCGCCCGGGCGAAGCTGGCCGGGCTGGAGGCCAGGCTGGCCGCGTTCGAGCCGTTGGCCGACCCCGCGGCAGTGAGTCCCCGGCGGGCGGCGGTCAACCCGCGGCTGAACGTCGAGCGGTTCCGGCCGGTGACGGCCCGGTTCGTCCGGTTCGTGGCCTTCGCCACCAACCAGTACGAGCCGTGTATTGATGAGTTGGAGGTGTTCACCACCGGGCCGGAGCCGAAGAATGTGGCCCTGACGAGTGCCGGAGCGAAGGTCGCTTCGGCCGGCGACTACCCAAACGGCGGCGACATCCACAAGCTCGAACACCTGACCGACGGCCGGCACGGCAACGGCCGCAGTTGGATCTCGAACACGGTCGGCCGGGGGCGGGTGACGGTCGAGTTCGCCGCCCCGGCGACGATCGACCGGGTCGTCTGGGGCCGGGACCGGGAGGGGAAGTTCGCCGACCGGCTGGCCACCCGCTACCGGATCGACGTGTCGGCCGACGGCGAGAACTGGCAGGTAGTGGCGTCGTCCGACGACCGCTTGCCGGAGGGGGGCGCGACGACCGCAGCGCCCCCGGGGCTGTCGGTCGTCGGTCGCCTGGCGTGGGCGAAGCTGACGACGGAGGCCGCCGCGGCCCGGGCCGAGTTGGCGGCGCTGGCCCGGGCGGACATGGTCTACGCCGGCCGGTTCACGGACCCCGAGCCGACCCGCCGGCTCCACCGCGGCGACCCGACCACCCCGCGGGAGCCGATCCCCCCGGGCGGGCTGTCCGAGGTCGGGCCGCCGCTGGACCTACCGGCCGACGCCCCGGAGCAGGCCCGGCGGGTGGCCCTGGCCCGGTGGATCACCGACCCGAAGAACCCGCTGACGGCCCGGGTGATCGTCAACCGGCTCTGGCAGGGCCACTTCGGGGTCGGGCTGGTGGACACCCCGAGCGACTTCGGCAAGAACGGCGGCAAACCCTCACACCCGGAGTTGCTCGACTGGCTGGCGAGCGAGCTAGTGAACCCTCTGAGCGGGGGGCGGGCGCCCCCCCCCCCCCGGGAGCCTGGGACGGCTCGGGGGGCTGACGCCCCCCGCTCGGCTTGGAGTCTGAAGCACCTGCACCGGCTGATCGTCACGTCCGCCACCTACCGACAGGCGTCGGCGACGACCTCGGCCGGGCTGCGGGCCGACGCCGCCGACCGCCTGCTCTGGCGCTACCCGCCCCGCAGGCGGGAGGCCGAAGCGATCCGAGACGCGGTGCTGTTCGTCAGCGGCGACCTCGACCCCACCCCCGGCGGGCCGGGGTTCGACCTGTTCGAGCCGAACGGCAACTACGTCAAGGTGTACACCCCGAAGGCGACCTTCGGCCGGACCGAGTTCCGGCGGATGGTCTACCAGCAGCGGCCGCGGATGCAGCCGGACGACACGTTCGGGGCGTTCGACTGCCCGGACGGCGGCCGGGCCGCCCCCCGCCGGCCGGCCTCGACCACCCCGTTGCAGGCCCTCAACCTGCTGAACGCGCCGTTCCTGGTGCAACAGGCCGGGAGTCTCGCCGCCCGGGCCGAGAAGGAGGCCGGTCCGAACCCCGAGGCGGCCGTCCGGCGGGTCTTCCGGCTCGCCTTCCAGCGGGAGCCGTCGGCCGGCGAGTTGAAGGCGGCCGTCGGGCTGGCGAAGGCCCACGGCCTGCCGGCCGTCTGCCGGGCGGTGCTAAACGCCAACGAGTTCCTGTACGTCGACTGACCGGGCCTCCGATGACGCACTCGCTCTCACCCGCCGGCCGCGGCTTGCTCGACCGGCGGGCGTTCCTGGCCCACGCCGGCACCGGCCTCGGCGGGATCGCCCTGGCGGCGCTGCTGGCCGAGCGGGGGTTGCTCGCGGCCGACAAGCCGGCCATCGACCCGGCCGCCCCGCTCGCCCCGCGACCGCCGCACCACCCGCCCAAGGCCAAGCGGGTGCTGACCATCTTCTGTTCCGGGGCCGTCAGCCACCTCGACACGTTCGACTACAAGCCGGAGCTGGTCGAGCGGGACGGCCGGCCGCTGCCGGGCGAACCGCTCGTCACCTTCCAGGGCGAGAACGGCAACCTGGCCAGGCCACTGTGGCCGTTCAAGCCCCGCGGCCAATCCGGCAAGATGGTGTCCGACCTCCTCCCCCACCTCGCCGAACTGACCGACGAGTTCTGCTTCATCCATTCCCTCACGGCCAAGAGCAATACCCACGGGCCGGCCGAGAACCAGATGAGTACCGGGTTCACCCTGGACGGGTTCCCCAGTGCCGGCGCGTGGGTCAGCTACGCCCTGGGCAGCGAGTGCCGTGACCTGCCGGCGTTCGTCGCCGTCCCCGACCCCCGCGGCGTCCCGCAGGTCGGGCCGAACAACTGGGGCAGCGGGTTCCTGCCGGCCGTCTTCCAGGGGACGCCGTTCACCGCCGACAAGCCGATCCCCCACCTCCGCCGGCCGGCCGCGATCACCGAGTCCGCCGACGCCGACACCCGGGCGTTCCTCCGGATGATGAACGAGGAACATGCCGCCGCCCGGCCGGGTGATGCGGAGTTGGCCGCCCGCCTCGCCGGGCACGAGCTGGCCGCCCGGATGCAGCTCTCCGCGGCCGCGGTCGCCGACCTGTCGCAAGAACCGAAGGCCACCCACGCCCTGTACGGCACCGACGACCGCGACCCGGTGGCCGCCGGGTTCGCCCGGAACTGCCTGCTCGCCCGCCGGCTGCTCGAACGCGGGGTGCGGTTCGTGCAACTGTTCAACGGCTCCTACGCGATGGGCGAGGGCGTCGGCAACTGGGATGGCCACCGCAAACTGAAGGACCAGTACGAGGTCCACGCCCGCATCTTCGACCGGCCGTGCGCGGCCCTCCTGACCGACCTGAAGCGGACCGGGCTGCTGAAGGACACGCTGGTGGTGTGGGTGACGGAGTTCGGCCGGATGCCGACGTTCCAGAAGGGGGCGAGCGGCCGCGACCACAACCCGCACGGGTTCACGGCGTTCCTGGCCGGGGCGGGGGTGAGGCGGGCCCACAGCCACGGGGCGACGGACGAGTTCGGGCACAAGGCCGTCGCGGACGTGGCCACCATCTACGACCTGCACGCGACGGTCCTGCACCTGCTCGGGCTCGACCACGAGAAGCTGACGTACTACCACGACGGCATCGCCCGCCGGCTGACCGACGTTCACGGCCACGTCATCCGGGGCGTCCTCGCCTGACGGCCCGGTTCGTGCAGCCGTCCCCGGTGCCCGCCCGACCCGGAGGCGTCATCATGTCCCGCACCGCGTTGGTCGCCGTCTTCTTCGCCTGGTCGGTCGCCTCGCCGGCCGACGACCAGGCGAAGCCGGAGCAGATTCAAGTCCCGAAGGTCCCGGACGACAGCGGCAAGCGGCCCGACCTGGCGAAAGTCGCCGAGAAGATCATCGACCAGACCAACGAATTCCGCAAGAAGGAGGGCCGCGAGCCGGTGAAGGCGAACGCCAAGCTGGCCGACACCGCCAAGTCATTCACCGCCTTCATGGCCGAGAAGGACCTGTAC
The DNA here is from genome assembly GCA_019747685.1 of Gemmataceae bacterium. Taxonomy (GTDB): domain Bacteria; phylum Planctomycetota; class Planctomycetia; order Gemmatales; family Gemmataceae; genus Urbifossiella. Next base: position 3,440 of record JAIEQN010000167.1, on the reverse strand, counting down.
GGCCACACCGCCGACGGCACTGGCCCGGCCGACCGGGCCAAGAAGCACGGGTACGACTACTGCCTCGTGCTGGAGAACATCGCCTACGCCTTCGACTCCCGCGGGTTCGACGCCGACCCGCTGGCCGAGAAGTTCTTTACCGGCTGGAAGGAGTCGCCGGGCCACCGCCGGAACATGCTCGACCCGGACGTGACCGAAACCGCGGTGGCCGTCGCCCGGAGCGAGGCGACCGGGCACTACTACGCCGTCCAGATGTTCGGCCGGCCGAAGTCGGCGGCGATCGAGTTCAAGATCGAGAACAAGGCCGGCGAGGAGATCGAGTACGCCCTCGGGGACGACAAGTTCACCCTCAAGGTCGGCTACACCCGCACCCACACCCTGTGCCGCCCGGCCGAGCTGACCTTCCACGGGCCGGGCGAGAAGGCCGAGGCCACGACCGTCAAGCCGGCCACCGGCGACCACTTCGTCGTTACCCGGGACGGGGACAAGTACCAGGTGAAGAAGAAAGAGTGACCGGCCGGCCGGGCCGGGGTATCGTAACCGGGAGTCCTCCCACCAGCCCCGGGGCCGCCATGCGCCGCCGCTCGTTCTGCCTGCTGCCCGTGGCCGGCCTCGTCCCCACCGCCGTTCGGGCCGATGGCCCGCCGGTCGGCGGCGACCTCCCCCCAGGCTGGCGGCCGGCCGCCCCGCGGGACGAACTCCGGCCGGCGATCGGGTTCGACCCGGCAGCCGGGCCGAACGGCGACGGCGCTTTCGTCATCGCCGCCGACGCCCGCGAGGGGCTGCACGGCTGGGTCGAGAAGTCCTTCCCGGTCGCCGGCGGCAAGCACTACCGGGTCCGGGCCGTCCGCCGGGTGAAGGGCGTGGAGGTCCCCCGACGGTCGGCGGTGGTGCGGGTGCTGTGGCGGGACGACCGCGGCCGGCCGGTGCCGATGGCCGAGGCCCCGGGGGCCGGCTACCGGAAGGACCACGCCGGGGACGCCGAGGCCGAACACCCGACCGACAAGGGCGACGGCCCGGGCGGGTGGGTCGAGGTGTCGGACGTGTACCAGGCCCCGCCGCGGGCGACCCGGGCCGTCGTCGAGTTGCACCTGCTCTGGGCGCCCGGCGGCCGGGTCGAGTGGACTGATGTCTCCGTCACCGAAGTACCGGCCCCGGCCCCGAGGCTCGTGCGGCTCGCGGCCGTCCACTTCCGCCCGTCCGGCCGGTCGCCGGCCGCCAACCGGGGGGAGTTCGCCCCGCTGATCGCCGAAGCCGCCCGCCGACGGGCCGACCTCGTCGTCCTCGGCGAAACGCTGACCTACTTCGGCACCGGTAAGGACTACGCCGCCTGCGCCGAACCGGTGCCCGGCCCGTCCACCGAATACTTCGGCCAACTCGCCAAGCAGCACAACCTGTACGTCGTCGCCGGGCTGCTCGAACGCGACCGGCATCTGGTCTACAACGTCGCCGCCCTGCTCGGCCCGGACGGCAACCTGATCGGCAAGTACCGCAAGGTCTGCCTGCCCCGCGGCGAGATCGAGCGGGGCATCGCCCCGGGGAAGGACTACCCGGTGTTCGACACCCGGTTCGGCAAGCTCGGGATGATGGTCTGCTACGACGGCTTCTTCCCGGAGGTGGCCCGCGAGCTGACCGGCCGCGGGGCCGAGGTGATCGCCTGGCCGGTGTGGGGGTGCAACCCGCTGCTGGCCGCCGCCCGGGCCTGCGAGAACCACGTCCACCTGGTCAGCAGCACCTACGAGCCGCCGGCCAACGAGTGGGCGGTCACGGCCGTCTACGGCCACGCCGGCGAGGTGCTGGCGAAGGCCGACGAGTGGGGCACGGTGGCCGTCGCCGAGGTGGACCTGAACCGCCGGCTGCGGTGGAACAGCCTGGGCGACTTCAAGGCCGACCTGCCCCGCCACCGCCCGGTCGTGGCGGCGGAGCCGAAGGCCCGTGCCACCGAAGACGACACTCCCCCGGAGCCTCCCATGCCCCGCCCCACCCGCCGCGACTTCGCCCGGACCGCGACCGCCGCCGGGGTCGCCACCGCCCTGTCCGCCGGCCGCGTCCTCGGGGCCAACGACCGCGTCCGACTCGGGTTCATCGGGCTGGGCAACCGCGGCGACCAGGTCCTCGACGCCTTCCTCGCCCACAAAGACGCCGAGGTCGTCGCCGTCTGCGACATCCACGCCCCGTACCGCGAGTTCGCCGCCAGGAAGGCCGGCGGCAACCCCGAGCAACTCCCCGACTACCGGAAGCTGCTCGACCGGAAGGATGTCGACGCCGTCGTCATCGCCACCCCGGACCACTGGCACGCCCTGCAAACCGTCCACGCCTGCCGGGCCGGGAAGGACGTGTACGTCGAGAAGCCGCTGAGCCTGTGCGTGGCCGAGGGGCGGGCGATGGTCCGGGCCGCCCGCGACACCAAGCGGGTCGTCCAGTGCGGCATCCAGCGGCTGTCCAGCCCGATGGCCGCGGAAGCCGCCGAGGTGGTCCGGTCCGGCGGCATCGGCAAGGTCACGGCCGTCCGCTGCTTCCATGTCCAGAACGAGTGGCCGGCCGGGATCGGTCGGCCGGCGGACGCCGACCCGCCCGAGGGCTTCGACTGGGACGCCTGGCTCGGGCCGGCCCCGAAACGCCGCTACAACAGGAACCGCACCTTCTACCGGTTCCGCTGGTTCTACGATCACTCCGGCGGGCAGCTCACCAACTTCGGCGTCCACTATCTCGCCCAAATCCATCGCTCGATCGGGGCCGACGCCCCGCGGTCGGTGGTGGCCCTCGGCGGGAAGTTCGCCGACTACGACAACCGCGAGGTGCCCGACACGCTGGAGGTCATCTGGCACTACCCCGGCGACGTGCTGGTGACGTTCAGCCAGTTCAACGCCACCGGGGCCGCCCCCGCCGCCCGGCCGTGTGAGATCGAGTTCCGCGGCACGCTCGGCACCTTGTACTTCCGGTCCGACGGGTACGAGGCGGTGCCGGAGGTGGTGACGCCGAACGAGTTCGCCGCCCGCACCCCGCTGGACCGGTCGATCGAGAAGGGCTGGCGGGTCGGGGCCAAGCCGCGGATCGAGGGGCGGAAGGGGGCCGGCCCGATCCGGGACGCCGACCACGCCCGGAACTTCCTCGACTGCGTCAAGAGCCGGGCCACCCCGAGCTGCGACGTGGAGTTCGGCCACCGGTGTACGACGGCCGCCCTGATCGGGAACATCGCCCACCGGACCCGGGCCTTGCTCGACTGGGACGCGACCGCCGAGCGGTTCACCAACCACGCCGGGGCGAACAAACTCCTCAGCTGCGAGTACCGCAAGCCCTACGAGTCCCCGGGGTAGCGCCCGGCCCGGGCAGACACCCGACGTCACCTCCCGGGCGGATTCGCTAAAAGGCTGTGACACAACCCGCCGGCACGGCCGTTGCGCCTCGGTAGCGGCGGCCGTCCTCGACGGAGGCCGCTG
>JAIEQN010000598.1 GCA_019747685.1 Gemmataceae bacterium | reverse complement strand
GGCGGATTCCTCCCGGTGCCCCCAGGAATACCGCCGCGCGGGCAGTCGGCAACTCGAAAGTGTCAGCCGACTAGGGCAGCTTCCGGCGAGCCGACATACTGGATGGCCGCTACGGCAGGCCAACGAAACCGGCCAGGGTGATGGCCACCCACCCCAGCCCGATGCCGCCCGACCTATCCTCGCCAGTGGGCGGCCGAGACGCAATGAGTAGCGTGAGTGCGGCCCCGTCGATCCCGAACGCCCACCACGGGCTAACGGGGATCGCCCCGAAACAGCCGCACGAGGCGACCCCGGACCAGCCGAGGTAGCTGCTTACCCCGGCGAACGTCAGAAATGTCCCGACCGCCGCTGCCCAAGCCGCGAGCGGGCACGCGCCGGCCAGCAGCCACAATCCGAGGACCAGTTCCCACTCGGCCGCGACCAACTGGACCCACGGAACGGCGAACCAGCCGACCGCTGGCACCGCCGACACACTCAGTCCGTAAAGCTTCAAGCCCGCGGCGACGATGAGCAAGCCACCGAGCAAGACCCGCACGACCGCCCACCGGACGCCGGACGCGATTCACGAGTTGGAGTGCCGAGGCTCATCGTCCACTCGTGCGGGAGGAGTGGGACGTTGACGGATAAATGAAGTGTAAGCACCCGGTTCCCCGTATCAATCGAAATAATCCGGCGAGCCGTCGGGGTCGGGGACCGTGGCGTGGCCACGGTCGCGGCTTGTCCGGCCGGCCGGGGCATCACCCCGGCCGGCGACGTAGGCGCTATTTCCCCTCGCCCGGCTCCTTCACCCCGTCCTTGTGGTAGTCCGGGAACGCCGGGCGGGCCGGCCGCTTCACCGGGTTGTTCTTCAGCCCCTCCATCACGATCTCGATCGCCTTCTCCAGCTGCGGGTCCTTGCCCTGCCGGACCAGCTTCGGGTCGTACTCGACCTCGACGTCCGGGGCGACCCCGCGGTTCTCCACGTCCCACCGGCCGTTCGGGAACCAGATGCCCCACCGCGGGGCCGTCACCCCGCCCCCGTCGACCAGCGGCGGATAACCCCCGATCCCGACCAGCCCGCCCCACGTCCGCTTGCCGACCAGCGGCCCGAGCTTCGACTGCCGGAACGTGTACGGCAGGTAGTCCCCGCCGCTGCCGGCCTGCTCGTTGATGAGCATCACCTTCGGCCCGGGGATGGCCGAGGTCGGGAACTGCTGGTCCTCGCCCTCCCGGGTGGTGGCGTAGTTCCGGACCGGCTGCCGCAGGTAGTCGACGATGTGGTCGGCCAGCAGCCCGCCGCCGTTGAACCGCTCGTCCACGATCACCCCTTCCCGCCCGGCCTGCGCGAAGAAGTAGCGGTTGAACCGGACGTACCCCTCGACGCTGGTGTTCGGGACATAGACGTAGGCCACCCGGCCGTTCGTCATCCGGTCCACCAGCTTCCGGTTGTCGTCCACCCAGGCCAGGCTCCGGAGCATCCGCTCGTTCGGGACCGGGACGACGATCACCTCCCGGCTGCCCGTGCCGTCCGGGTTCGGCCCGACCTTGAGGACGGTCTGCTTCCCGGCCGTTCCCTCGAACGGCTTGTAGACCTCCTCGTCGGCGGAGAGGTCCTGGCCGTTGACGGCCAGCAGGTACTCGCCCTCCTTGACCCCGGCCCCCGGCTGGGTCAGCGGCGCCCGCAGGCTCGGGTTCCAGCTCTCCCCGCGGTAAATCTTGGCGATCCGGTGCCGGCCGTTCTCGGCCTTGAAGTCGGCCCCGAGCAGCCCGCCCCGGCGGTTCTCCGGCCGCGGGATGTCCCCGCCGGTGACGTACACGTGTTGCAACGACAGCCCGGCCAGGATTTCGTCCAGCAGGTAGTTCAGGTCGTGCCGGCTGCCCAGCCCGTTGACGAACGGGGCGTGCTCGGCCCAGGCCCCGCGGAGGTCGTACCCGTGGAACCGGGGGTCGTACAGGAAGTCCCGCTGGATGCGGAACGCCTCCTGGTACATCTGCTTCCACTCGGCCCGCGGGTCGACCCGGATTTCGAGGCCGTCCAGCTTCAGGGCCCCGTCGCCGGGCTTGGCCGGGCCGCCGGTGCCGGCGATGAACCAGTTGTCGCCCTGGCGGTACAGGGCCTTCTCGCCGTTGTCCGACAGGGTGAAGGCCGCGGCGTCGGCGAACTTCTCGGCCTTCCGCTTGCCCAGGTCGAAGCGGTGGACGGCCGCCCCGGGCGGGGGGCCGTCGCCCCCGGGTCCGCCCTCGGTCAGCGGGGTCAGCGGGGCCTCGACCACGAACACGACCCCGGCCTTGCCGGTCCCCAGCCCGACGTAGTTCCGGGCCGGCATCGGCAGGGCCAGGGTCCGCTGGTCCAGGTCCTCGACATCCACCTTGGTGGCCGGCGGCCCCTTGTCGGCGTCCTTCTTCTCGCCCTCTTTCTTCTCGCCGTCCTTCTTGTCCCCGTCCTTCTTCTCGGCCTTCTTCTCCTTCTCGTCGTCGCTCTCCGGGGCCAGCGGCGACGGGTCGTCCTTGCTCAGGACGGTGACGTAGACCGACCGCGTCACCGGCCGGTTGAGGATCGACATGCCGGACCCGACGGACGGGCCGACATCGGTGCTGGCGGTGAAGAACAGGTACTTCCCGCCCTTGTCGAACGCCGGGAACCGGGCGTCGCTCATCCCGTCCGTCACCCGGTGCGACTTGCCGGTGTCGAGCGAGTGGAGGAAGACGGCGCTCAGGTAGTTCTTGAGCTGCTTGGTGTAGGCCAGCCACTTCCCGTCCGGCGACCACGCCGCGGCGATCCGGTCGTCGTCATACGGGTTGGTGTCGACCTTGGTGGACTTGCCGGACGCCACGTCGACGTACCACAGGTTCAGCTTCTTGTCGGTGTAGGCGATCTTGGACGAGTCCGGCGACCAGGTCGGGTCGTAGAAGAACGACGGGCCGTCGCCGAGCTTCAGCTTCTTCGTCTCCCCCCGGCCGTCCTGCGGCCGCAGGTGCAGCTCGTACTCGCCCGACTCGTCGGAGAAGTAGGCCACCCACTTCCCGTCCGGCGACCAGGCCGGGTCGCGTTCCGCCGCCCCGGTGGTGTGGGAGAGGTTGCGGACATCGCCCTTCTCGGCCGGGGCGGTGAGGATTTCACCCCGGGCCTCGAACACCGCCCGGGTGCCGGTCGGGGAGAGGCCGTAGGCCCGGATGTTCTTGGCCACCTTCTCGACCCGCGGCCGGACCGACGGCAGGTCGGCGGCCACCTTGATCGGCACCGGCTTCGACTGGCCGGTCTTCAGGTCGAGCAGGTGGAGCTGGCCGAACGTCTCGTAGGCGATAGCGTCCTTCCAGGCCGACGCCGACTTGATGTCCTTGCGGCCCGGGTCGAGCACCCGCTTGACCTCCTTCGACGCCGGGTCGTAGCGGTAGATCGTGGTCATCCCGTCCCGGTCGGACAGGAAGTAGACGGCGTCGCCGACCCACATCGGGTTGAAGTCGTTCGAGTCGGTGCGGGCCACCTTCGTGACCGACGAGTCCTTGAGGTCGGCGATCAAGAGGGCGGCGGCGGTCCCGCCGCGGTAGTGCCGGACCGGGCGGAACGCCCCCGGGAAGGCCGGCTTGTTCGACAGCGGGACGTAGGCCAGGTGCTTGCCGTCCGGGGAGAGCGACCCGTCCTCGGCCGACGGCAGCGGCAGCTCGGTCGGCTGGCCGCCGGCCGCCGGGACCGAGTAGAGTTTGATGGCCCGGGTGGCGCTGGTCCGGGGCGACCGGAAGATGATGTTCTTCCCGTCCGGGGTCCAGCCGACCGGGGCGTCCGGGTCGGGGTGGTGGGTGACCCGGGTCGGCTGGCCGCCGGCCGCCGGGACGGTGTACACGTCGAGGTTCCCCTCGTACTCGCCGGCGAAGGCCACCGTCTGGCCGTCCGGGGAGAAGACGGGGTACGTTTCGAGGCCGGTGCCGGCGGTCAGCCGGCGGGCGTCCCCGCCCTCGCGGGGGACCGTCCACAGGTCGCCGGCGTAGGCGAAGACGATCTGGGTGTCGCTCAGGGCCGGCCTCTGGGGCAGGACCGGGTCGTCGGCGCGGGCCGACGCCGGCAGCGCGAGCACGATCAGCGGCAGCAGGGTGCGTCGCATCGGACCTCCTGGTGTGGGGCAAGGGCGATTGTCACCGGCGGGACGGCCGGGAGCAAGGGGGCGGGGGCCGCCGCACAGGCCCGGAGGCCTGTGCCACCAAGACGACAGCACAGGCCCGGAGGCCTGTGCCACCAAGACGACAGCACAGGCAGGAATGCCTGTGCCACCAAAACCTGGTTCCTGGTGGCACAGGCCCCCCGGCCTGTGCGGCCCGGGCCGGGTATGCTACCCCCGTCCCGGAGACCCGCCATGTTCCTGCCGTGCCTGGCCGCCGTCGCCCTGACGCCGGCCCCGCCCGCCACGTACTGCAACCCGATCAACGTCGACTACGGGTACTGCCCGATCCCGAACTTCGTCGCCAACGGCAAGCACCGGGCCACGGCCGACCCGGTGATCGTCCCGTTCAAGGGCGACTACTACCTGTTTTCGACCAACCAGTGGGGATATTGGCACAGCCCGGACATGGGCCGGTGGACGTTCGTGCCGCGGAAGTTCCTCCGGCCCGAACACAAGGTGTACGACGAACTCTGCGCCCCGGCCGTGTGGGTGATGGACGACGCCCTGCACGTCATCGGCTCGACGTATACGAAGGACTTCCCGATCTGGAAGAACCCGGCGCCGAAGCAAGACACCTGGACGGTGGCGGTGGGCAAGTTCGAGGGGGCGGCCTGGGACCCGGCCTTCTTCGTGGACGACGACGGTAGGCTCTACCTCTACCACGGCTCCGGCAACGACATCCCGCTCTACGGCCGGGAGGTGGACCGGAAAACGCTCCAGCCGAAGGGCGACCGAAAAGACTTGATCGGCCTCCGGCCGGACCGGCACGGGTGGGAGCGGTTCGGCGAGGCCAACGACAACACCTTCCTCAAGCCCTTCATCGAGGGGGCGTGGATGACCAAGCACCGGGGCCGGTACTACCTCCAGTACGCCGCCCCCGGGACCGAGTTTAGCGGGTACGCCGACGGCGTCTATGTCGGCAGCGGGCCGCTCGGGCCGTTCACGTACCAGGCCCACAACCCGTTCGCCTACAAGCCGGGCGGGTTCGCCCGCGGGGCCGGGCACGGGGCGACGTACCAGGACCACTTCGGCAACTGGTGGCACACGTCCACGATCACCATCGCCGTCAAGAACAACTTCGAGCGGCGGATCGGCATCTGGCCGGCCGGGTTCGATCCGGCCGGCGTCCTGTACTGCGACACCGCCTACGGCGACTACCCGCACCGGCTGCCGGCCGGTAAAGACGCCGACCACGCCGGCGGGACGTTCACCGGCTGGATGCTCCTGAACTACGCCAAGCCGGTGACGGCCTCGTCCACCCTGGGCGGGCTCGGCCCGAACCTGGCGGTGGACGAGGACATCAAGACGTACTGGAGCGCCAAGACCGGCGGCGCCGGCGAGTGGTTCCAGACCGACCTCGGCGAGGTCAGTACCGTGCGGGCGGTGCAGGTCAATTACGCCGACCAAGACGCCACCGTGATGGGGAAGGTCGCGGGACTCTACCACCAGTACCGGCTACGGGTTTCAGCCGACGGCCAGGACTGGGTCACGGTGGTGGACAAGTCGGCGAACAAGACGGACGTGCCGCACGACTTCGTCGAGCTGGCCGAGCCGGCCGAGGCCCGGTACGTCCGCATCGAGAACGTCCACGTCCCGACCGGAAAGTTCGCCCTGAGCGGGCTGCGGGTGTTCGGGCACGGGCACGGGGCGAAGCCGAAGCCGCCGGAAAACTTCGTCGCCCTCCGCGGCGACAGCGACCGGCGGAACGCCTGGCTGAAGTGGGCGGCGGTCCCGGACTCGACCGGTTATGTCATCCGCTCGGGCGTCTCGTCGGACAAGTTGTACACCGCGGTCATGGTCTACGGGGGGACCGAGTCCTACTTCCGAACCATGACGACCGACCGGCCGTACTACTTCCGCATCGAGGCGTTCAACGAGAACGGCGTGTCGGCCCGGTCGTCGGTCGTCGAAGCCAAGTAACGAGCCGGCCCGGAGGCCATCCGATGTCCGCCCTCGCGCCGCCCGCCGGCGGCCCGCCGACGCCCGCCGCCCGGCTGTCCGCCGGGCTGCTCGTCGTTCAGGTGCTGGCCTTGGCCTTCGTCCTGGCGGCGTTTCCGGCCCGCAACCCGGACCTGTGGACCCACCTGGCGATCGGCCGACTGATCGCCGGCGGCGGCTACCACTTCGGCCAGGACCCGCTGGCCTACACCACGGCAGGCCAGTACTGGGCCAACCACGCCTGGCTGTCCGACCTGATCCTGTACCAGCTCTACACCGCGTTCGGCGACGGCCTCGTCCTGCTCAAGGGGCTGTTCGTCGTCGGGGTGGCGGCGGTCCTGCTGTCGTGCCGCCGGCCGGGGGCGGGGTTGCGGACACCCGCGCTGGTGACGGCCCTCGCCCTCTTGGCCATGTCGCCCCGACTACTGCTCCAGCCGTCGCTCGTGTCGGTCGGACTACTGGCCGTCACGGTGCGGCTGCTCCTCCGGCCGCCGGCCCCGTGGGCGGGCTACGTCCTGCCGGCGGTCGTGGCCCTGTGGGTGAACCTGGACGAGTGGTTCTTCCTCGGGCCGGTGGCGGTCGGCCTGGTCTGGCTCGGCGAACGGCTCGGGCCGGCGGCCGAACCCCGCCGGGTGCCGACGTGGCTCCTGATCGGAACCATCGCGGCCTGTTGTCTAAGTCCGCATCACGTCCGGTCGTTCTCGCTCCCCGCCGAGCTATCGCCCGCCGTCCGGTCCGCGTTCGCGGACGACCCGCGGTTCGAGCGAATCTTCGAGCCGGGCTGGCGGCTCGCCCGGTTCGCCGACCCGGCCGAACGTCTGACCGGCGGCGGGCTGGCCGACCTCGTCCTGTTCGCCCTCGGGGTCGTCTCGTTCGCCGCCACCCGCCGGGCGGTCCGGTGGGACCGGCTCCTCCTCTGGCTGACCTTCGCCGGGCTGAGCGTGTGGAACGTCCGGCTGGTGGCGGTCTTCGCGGCCGTCGCCGGGCCGGTGGCGGTACTGAACCTCCAGGACTACGCCGCGGCCCGGCCGATCGGATCGACCAAGCTTCGCCCGCGGTGGCGGTGGGCCGGGCGGGTCGCCGGCGTGCTCGCCGGGTTCGTCGTCCTGGCCCTGTGCTGGACCGGCTGGCCGCAGGCCCCGCTGACCGACGCCCGGAAGGTCGGGTGGGCGGTCCAGCCCGACCCCGGGCTGGTGCGGGCCGCCCAACTCCGGGCCTGGTGGTCCGACCCCGACGCCCGGGCCTTCCACGCCCACCCGGACAGCGCCGCCCACGCCGCCTGGTTCGCCCCCGGCGAGCGGTGCTTCCTCGACCACCGGCTCGGGCTGTTCGCCCCGGTGGCCGGCGAGTACCGCGCGATCTGCCAGGCGGTCGGCGTCGTCGGCAAGCCGGACGGGCCGTTCCCCGGGCCGGCCGCCGGCCTCCTCCGCGACCGCGGGATTTCGTACCTCGTGGTGTCGGACTCGAACCCGGCCCGACTCGAAGCCGCCTTCGTCCGGCTCAACGACCCGGCCGCCGGGGCACCGCTGTTGCTGATCGGCGGACGGGAGGCGACGTTCGGCCGGCCGGCCGGCGGTCGGCCGGTCGCGGCCCCGCCGCTCGACCCGGACGCCGCCGGGTTCCTCGCCCCGGGGCGGTCTCCGTCGCTCCCGCCCCC
>JAIEQN010001043.1 GCA_019747685.1 Gemmataceae bacterium | reverse complement strand
AAGCACTTGCTCTTCTCCATCTGCTCGAACTGGCCGACCGACTTGTGCCGGTCGGCGATGTCCGGGTGGCGGACGAATACCGACTGGAACAGCTCCATCGGCAGCCCGGGCCGGAACTCCCACAGCTCCCGGCCGCGGCGGACCACCCGCCGCTCGCCCTGGAGGTGGCACTGCTCGCAGACCGCGGACTTGAGGGCCGGCGGGAGGTGCTTGGGGTTGACGACGGACGTGTCCGGGCCGGCCGGGGCGGCCCCGCCGGCCCGCTCGGCGACGTGCAGCTCGCCCGGGCCGTGGCACCGCTCACACCCGATGGCCACCTGGCCGGAAAACAGCGGCTCCTTGTACCGGTTCTCGGCCCCCGGGACCGGCTCGACGTGGTCGACGTGGCAGAACAGGCACTCCGGGATGACCGCCCGGCGGGCACCGGTCCCGAGCCGGAACCCGGGCGACAGGTCCCACTTGGCGTCCGGCCCGAACCAGCTCACCGGCGTCTGCCAGACGGCCCCGCCGTCGGCCGTCAGGTACGACCGGCCGCGGGTGCCCGACCCGATGGCGATCTCGGCCGCCGCGACGTACTCGGCCGCCCCGTCCCGGGCCTTCGCCCGGTGGACCATCCCGGCCGGCGTCTTCTCGGCCGACAGCTCGAACCCGCCGGCCGTGAACGTCGGCTTGGCGGCCGGGTCGAACCGCTCGACCGGCGGCCCGTGACCGACCAGGGCGGCCGACCGGCCCATCGGGTGCTGGTGGTACGTCTTGTCGATGGTCGGGTGGCAGCCGGCACAGGCCGCGTCGCCGACGTACTTCGCCCCGGGCTTGACGTTCCGGTACGGGGTGTCGAACGTCAGCCGGGGGTCGGGCGGGGGCGGGTCCAGCTCGACCGGGTCGGCGTCCCCGGCGGCCGGGGCCGGCTCGGGCGAGGACGAGCAGCCGACGACCGCCAGAAGCAGGCCGACCGCGGCCCAGGGGAGCAGGTGTCGCACGGCGGCGGACATGAACACAATCCCGGGGTGAAGGCGGCCGCGACCCGTTCAGCATAACCGGCCGCGGCCCCCGCCGACAAGCGGCCCGGTTGGGCTGGCACCGACCCGGCCGGCCGGTGTACGCTCCAACCGCCGGGGCGTCCCGGCCACCGACGGGGGTTCGCGGATGATCGGGCACGCGGCGGCGGTCTGGCGGTTCCGGTACTTCCTCCTGGCCCTGGTCAAGCTGGACGTCCGCCGTCGGTACACCCGGTCGGTGATCGGGGCCGGGTGGTCGATCGTCAACCCGGTCGTCATGGCCCTGGTGTTCGCCGTCGTCTTCAGCAACCTGCTGGGCAACGGCACGGCCGACTACACCGCCTTCCTGATCCTCGGCATGACCCTGTGGGGGTTCTTCAAGGAGTGCGCGGTCGGCGGCAGCAGCGCCATGACCTCGCACGAGACGTACATCCGCCAGAGCCCCCTGCCCTACGCCCTCTACCCGCTCCGGCTGGTGCTCGGCACGGCGGTGCATTCCGGCATCGCCTTCCTGGCCGCCCTGGCGGTGGTGGTCGCGGTCAAGGGGTCGTTCCCGGACCCGCTCGTCCTGCTGGCGGTCGCCCCGGCCCTGGCCCTGGCGGTCGTCTTCGGCTGGGCGGTGGCCGCCATCTGCTCGTGTGCCCAAGTCTACTTCCACGACACCTCTCACCTGCTGGAGGTGGTGGCCCAGTTCGGGTTCTTCCTCACCCCGATCGTTTACCCGCCGGAGTTGCTGGTCAACAAGGGCCTCCGCTGGCTGGTCGTCGTCAACCCGGTGAACCTGTTCCTCGAACTCGTCCGCACCCCGCTCTTGCACAACGACCTGCCGTCGGCCCAGGCCTACGGCTACGCCGTGGCGGTCACGACCGTGGCGGTCGGGCTGGCCGCCGGGGTCATCGCCTGGGCCAAGTCCCGGCTCATCTTCCGGCTGTAGCCAGCCCGCCTTGACGCGGCCGGCCGCCGCCCCGTACCATCCCGGCCCGGTCGGACCGACGAGGACCCGGCGATGATTAGCGTCCTGTTCTGCTCGCGGGCCAAGGGCAACCCGGACTCCGGGCTCCGCCGGCTGCTCGACTCGGCGGTGCGGCACACCACCCCGGCCGAGCGGGAGCAGCTCGAGTTGGTCATCAAGTTCGACGCGGACGACGACCAACGGCTCTCGGACGCCGAGCTGGCGAAGTACCCGTTCGCCATCAAGTCGTTCGTCTGGTCCCGGGGCGAGGGCCGGCACGGGCTGCACCACGCCCAGGAGTACCTGTTCACGGAACGCGACCCGCGGAGCCGGTTCTGCCTGATGACGGCCGACGACTTCGTGTTCAACCGGGACGGGTTCGTCTCGGAAATCCTGGCGGTGAAGGACGAGTTCGCAATCCTCTGCCCGAACCGGCCGCCGATCGAGGCCTACGCCGGCCGGTGCTACGACGAGGAATGGATCCGGCACTGGGTGGTGTCGTTCGGCTGCTGGTCGCCGGTGGTCACGGCCCGGACGATCGAGGTGTGCCAGAACTTCGGCTGGCAGGCCAACGTCGATAGCTGGCTGATGGGCCTGTCGGTCGTCCTGTACGACCTGTACAAGGTGGTGATCTGGAAGACGCACGAGCCGTTCTACGAGCGGGGCGGGAGCTACGAGCGGCCGGCCAGTTGCGGGGCCGCCCCGACGTACAACCGGATGGAGATCACCAACAACGTCGGGCCGGTCAACCGGTACTGGTTCGAACTGGTCAAGCGGCAGGCCCGGAACCTGTACCTGAACATCGAACACGGCAGCGACCTCTCCCGCCTGGCCTGGGGGGCGACGCCGCGGCGGGTGGCCCGGAAGGTCCGGGCCGAGCCGCTCGGCCGGCTCCCCGGCCGGTTGCTGCGCAAGCTGCGCAAGACCGTGGCCGGAGTGTTCGCTTAGCAGGAGGTTTTGACAGGATCACAGGATAAGACAGGATGGAAGAATTTGTTTAGAAGCCCTGACAAAACCCCGAAATCGCCTTGAAAACTGGGGGTGAACCAGGGTTTTGTCAGGGCTTCTAAGACGCCAGTTATTCCATTTCTGTTGATCCTGTGATCCTGTCAAAACTCTCCGACATGGTTACCGGAGCCGCACGGATGCACCTGGGCCGGCGTGAGCGCGAGTTCTTCCCCGAGTCGTACCACGGCTTCCGGCTGATCCGGACGCACGGCCGGGTCTGGGGCCTGCCGCCGCAGATCGATCCCGAGCGGGTGCTGGCCGACGGCCAGCTCTTCACCCACCCGGCCGTCCTCAGTACGCCGACGCTCGGCGAGATGCGGGCGGCCATCGACGCCTTCGACCCGGCCACCCTCCGGCCGGAGTTGGTGGACACACTCGATGGCTACGACCTCGTCCGGTTCCGCGGGCAGCTCCTGGCCATCCGCAGCGGCTGCGGCCCGGCCGACCTCGACCTGCCCGAGGAGCGACAGCGGGTCGGGGCGATCGGCGGCCGGACCCGGGAAGAGGTCGAGGCGGCGATCCGGAAGGCGAAGGCCGCGGCCCCGGTCGAGTTCGCCGGCTGGCTGCCGATCTACACCGTCTCCGGCAACTGCGGCAAGCACCCGCAATTCACCCACACCGGCAGCCCGCCGCCGGGCTACCGGTTCGCCCGGACCGGCCCGCGGCTCGACCCCCCGATGCCGACCTTCTGGCAACGCCGGGTGTCGCCCCTGTTGGCCAAGGCCGGGCGGGCGTGGCAAACCTTCTGGGGCATCGCCCGGCTGCCGTGGGCGTTCGCCCGGCCGGAGCGGGGCGTCACCATCCGGACCCGGGTGCGGGTGTTCGTGGCCCTGGTGAAGCTCGTCGTGCTGCTCCTGCGGAAGGGGTGCAAGCCGCTGGCCGTGGCCCGGTTCGTCCAGTCCCGGCACCTGCGGTCGCAGTTGCTCATGGGCGACCGTCGGGACCTGGTGTTCCTGACCAGTATGCCGTACACGTTCGGCCAGAACCCGTGGGTGATCGAGGTCGAGGACCCGACCACCCTCTTCTACCCGCTGATCCAGAACGGGCAGACCTCCGACCTGTCGGCGGCCGACTGCCCCTACGTCCCGATCCTGAAAGCCCTGCTCGAAGCCGACCACTGCCGGGCGGTGCTCACCCACATGCGGTCCACGGCCGACATGCTCGGCACGCTTTTCCAGAGCGACGCCGTCCGCCGGAAGGTGATTTACGCCCCGCTCGGGGTGAAGGTCCCGGCCCGGTGGCAGCGGCACTCCGGGAATGCGGAACGCGGAATGCGGAATGCGGAATCGAGGACGGGTTCGCAGTCCGCAGTCCGCAGTCCGCAGTCCGCAGTCCACGATGGGCCCATCGACCTGCTGTTCATCAACTCCTGGTGCCAGGTCGCGAGCAACTTCTACCTCCGCGGCGGGCTGGACGTGCTGGAGGCATTCGGCATCCTCAAGGACCGTTACCCGCAGCTCCGGTTGACCATGCGGACCGCCCTGCCGCCGCTGGCCGACGACTACAAGCGGATCATGGAATCGGGCTGGGTGCGGGTGGTGGACCGGTTCGTCTCGGCCGGGGAGATGGCCGACCTACACGCCGACAGCCACATCTACTTGTTGCCGGCGGCCCGGGTCCACATCGTCTCGCTGTTGCAGGCCATGTCCTACGGGCTGGCGGTGGTCGGCTCGGACGGCTGGGGCATCCGCGAGTACCTGGACGACGGGCGGAACGGACTGGTGGTCCCGGGCCGGTACGGGGTGGCGTCATGGGCCGACGACGAGGCCGGGCTGCTGCGGGAGAACTACGAGGAAATGTACACCCCGAACCCGGCGGTGGCGGCCGGGATCGTGGAGGCCGTCTCGCGGCTGGTGGAAGACCCGGAGCTACGCGCCCGGCTCGGCCGAACGGCCCGGGCCGACGTGGAAACGAAATACAACCTGGCCAACTGGAACGCGGCCCTCAAGGCCGCCTTCGACCGGGCACGAGGGGTCAGCGACGACCGGGTTGACACGGGCCACGCCGCCCGCGGCCCGACCGTGAGGGTGGATGGCTCTGGCCGACGGCCGGCCGGGCAGGCCATGTAGGGTGTGTCGAGCCGTCCCTGCGGGACGGCTCGACACACCCTACGGGCGTCTTACTCCACGACCCATTCCAGCACGCCGCCCGACGCCCCCGGCTGCAACTGCACCTCCAGCCGCAGGGCGTCGGTCGTGACCTTGTCGAACGCCACCGCGTTGAACTTGTCCTTCTCGACCCCGTAGGCCCCGGCCGCCGTCACCGGCTTCCACTCCTTCCCGTCGCGGTAGACGACCCGCCACGACGCCGGCACCTTACACCCCCCGCCCCGCGGGGTGTCGTCGTACCAGTAGACCTTTACCGCCCGGACCGGCCGCGGGGCGGCAAACTCCTGCTGCACCCACTCGGCCGTCCCCTGGTGGTCCCACCACGTCATCCGCGGCGGGTACTGGTCGTCCGAACTCTTCTGGGGAACCCCGTCCACGACCGCCCGCGGGGTGTCGTCCGGGTGGCAGAAGGAGGCCGTCACCTTGACCCCGTCGGACTCCTTCGGCCGGACCCACTCGGTGGCCAGGGGGCCGTCGGAGACGAGCGGCATCACCGCGATCCGCAGCCGGGCCGAGCCCATCGGCACGAGCCGGACCGTCTCGGCCGGCTCGGACGACTTCGCCGGGCTGGGCTGCACCCGCCCGGGCATGTCGAGGTCGTTCAGGACCCAGCCCGGGACCTTCTTCCCGGGGACGGTTAGCTCGATCGGGGCGGCCCCCGAGGCGAACGGGTTGCCGTCGGCCGGCCAGTCATTGCGGACGAGGGTGAACGCCGTCGCGGCCTTCGCCGGGTCGACCGCGAGGCCGTAGTTCCACGGCCCGCCGGGCTTGATCTCGACGATCGGGAACTCCGGCAACCGCTCGCCACCGGGGGCCGCGTACCCGGGCTTCGGCGGCAGGTCGTCGGCCCGCACCACCTGCTCCGGGATGCGGACCGAGAACGCCAGCGGCCCGCGGTGGACCGACACGTTGTTCTTCTGGGCGGTCCACGTCTTCACCCGCACCGGGGCGTCGAACGTGACCGTCAGCGTGGTTTCCTTCGGCCACTCCCGGGCGATCCGGAGGAACTTCCCGCCGGCGTCGGAGAAGACGTTCTTCGCCGCCCCGCCCGCGACCGTCACCGCCGGGCACCACCCCGGCACTCGCAGGTAGAGTGGGAACGTGGCCGGCTTGTCGGTCGTCACCACCAGCTCGACGGCATCCTCGAAGGGATACTTGGTGCGGACCTCGACCGTCGCCGTGGCCCCGCCGGCGACCTTCGCCGTGACGCCCAGCGGGGCGTACAGCACGGCCGCCAGCCCGTCGTCGTTGGTCGCGTACCAGGCGTTCTTGACGAAGTACGGCCAGCCGAAGCTGCTGTTGTGCTGGCAGCAGCGGTGGCCGTAGGGGTTCATCAGGGTCATCGACCCGCCGTTGAACAGCTCCGGCCGGCGGTCCTTCCGGTCGCTGAAGACCATGTTCGCGGCGGTCAGGTAGCGGAGGGCCTTCAGGTCCGAGGTGGTGGACGCGGGCAGGGAGTTGAACGCCACCTCCTCGCACCGGTCGGCCCAGGCCCCGTCACCGGTGAACTGGGTCATCATCTGGTGCGAGTGCATCATCTCGACCATCCCGCACGTCTCGAACATGTTCCGCGGGTCGTCGTACCCCGGCCGCCACCGCTCGTCCGCCGCGATCCCGCCGCCGGGGAACTGGCCGTACTGCTCCATCATGGCGGCGTAGCCCCGCTCGCTCTGCCGGAGGTGCCGCACTTGGCCGGACAGGAGCCAGTACGTCGCCGGCCCGCGGAACGCCTCGGCCACGTTGACGATGTGGTCGTCCGGCACCCCGAGCGACCAGTCCAGGGTGTGCTTGTGGGTGCGGTGGGCGAACTCCAGGAGGGCCGGGTCGCCGGTCCGGTTGTACAGCCAGAAGACTTGGGCCAGCATGTCGCCGCCGCGGACCTGCTGCCAGTACGGGCTGAGGAAGTCACTGTCGGGGAGCTTGGCGGCCCAGGCGTAGAATTTGCTGAGCAGGTCGAGCACCCGCTTGTCGGCGGTCCGGTCGAAGTACGAGATCAGGCAGTCGGTCATCACCATGTTGGCCCACAGGTCGGGCTTGCCGACCGGGTTCCCGGCGTCCCCCTTCGACGCCCGGTTCCGGGCCGGGCCGAAGTACCCGTCCGGGGCCTGCGACCGCAGCGCCGCCTCGGTCCAGCCGTGGGCCTCCCGGATCATCGCCTCGTCGTTCAGCAGGTACGCCAAGTCGACGTACCCGCGGAGCCAGTACGGCACCTCCTCCCAGCCGGTCGCGTCGGTGGCCTCGGGCTTGAGCCACGCGTTGTTGTCCTTCTGGAGGAACCGGCTGATCCGCGGCAGTTGGCCGACGTACCCGTCCTTCATCAGCTTGAGCTGCACCGCCAGCCAGCCGGCCGGCTTGAATGACGCCGTCGGCAGCGACACCAGCGGCGTCGTCCGCAGCGGGGCCTTGTTGCCGGCGTAGAAGCTGTTTTTGCCGGTGGTAGGCGGGTGGTTCACGACCGTGACGCCGGCGGCCGGCGGGGTCGAGGGCTGGGCCATGAGGAGCGCCGGGACGAGGACGAGCGGCAGGGCCGCGGCGGTGGGTCGCATGGGAGGGGCCTCGGCGACGTGGCGACGGGCCGGGGACCAACCCCCGGCCCGTCGGTGTTGTAGCGATGGGGAAGTGGCCGGCCTACGGGGCGGCGGGCGG
>JAIEQN010000840.1 GCA_019747685.1 Gemmataceae bacterium | reverse complement strand
GGCCGACCGGGCCGACCTGCCGGCCCTGCGGGCCCGGCTGCTCGACCTGGACGCCCAGGCGGCCGACCTGGACGCCGCCATCGGGTCGCTCAACGCCTCGCTGCGGGCCCGGCTCAACCTCGACCCGAAGGACCCGTTGCCGCTGGCCACCGACGACCCGCTCCGGGTCCGGCCGGAGGACGTGGACCCGGCCGAGGCGGTCCGCACCGGGCTGCACTACCGGCCCGACCTGAACCTGTTGCGGACCTTGCTGAGCGACGAGGGGCAGGCGGCCGAGGACCTGGCCCGGGGGTTGTTGATGATCGCCCACCCGCTGCTAGCCCTGGCCAAGACGAACCCGCTCCTCGACCTCCTGCTGCCGCTGAGTCAGAGGCCGCGGCAGGCGGCCGAGGCCGTCCGGGGGCAAATCCGGTCGATGCTGGAGGGGCGGGAGCGGCAGGCCGAGGCGGAAATCCGGGCGGCGGTGCTGACCCTCCGCGGGAAGCGGGCGGCGGCCACCGCCCGGGCGGCCGAGGTCCGGCTGGCCGAGGGGCGGGTGAAGGAGGCCGAGGCCCGGTCGGCGGCCGGGCTGTCGGTGGCGGTCGAGCTGGCCAAGGCCAAGCTCGACCTGCTCAAGGCCCGCGGGGACCTCCTGCAAGCCGCGGCCGACTGGACCGCCGCCGAGGCCAAGTTGCGGCAGGCGATGGGCCTGCTCGTCCGGGAGTCGCTTGAGCCCGGCCGGGCCGGCGGTATGCTGGGCACTGCCCGCCCCTGCCCGGAGTGACACCCGATGGACATCGCCGTCGGCCCGGTCCTGTTTCTGCTCGCCGCGTCGGCAGTCTCCTACCTGTGGCTGTCGCTGACCGACCGCCGGTCGATCACCGTCCGCGTCTGGCAGGGCCTGGCCGCCGGGCTGTTCGGCCTCGCCCTGGTGCTGACGGCTACCAGCGTGGGGCGTGGGGTCCGGTCCGGGGTCACGGTCCGGAGCGGGGACATCGACGCCGAGGCGGCGGTGCAACCGGCCGGCCGAGCGGTCGGCGGGTGGCTGGCCTTGCTGGGCGTCGGGGAGTTGCTGCGGGTCGGGCTGAAGCGGCGGGCCGGTGTCGAGCTGCTCGACCCGTTCGCCCTCCTGCTGGCGGGGGTGCTGCTGTTCAGCCCGCACTGGTCGGTCGGGGTGGCCCTGGCGGTCGTCCTGCTGGCCCTGGTCGGGCTACACATCTGGGGGCCGCGAGCCGCCGCCCCACCTCCGGCGTCGGACGCCGGGCCGTAGGACGGCCCCGTCCCGTCGGGCCGGACCGGCACGCGGCACCTCCCTGATGTTGTTGGCGATCTGGGAGGACACACGCCCCGCGTGCCACCAAGGTCATGCTCCGAACGACTCGTGAAGGCCGGGAGCCGCGGATGCAGGCCGTCGGCGCGTGCGGGCGGAAGCTGGTGATGATCGCCTACGGGGTCCTCAAGAACCGCCGGCCATTCGACCCCGCCTGGGCCTCACGACGGCCCACTTGACAGCACGCTACCCGGTTCGGCGGCTACTCGACCAGCGACCGCCGGCCGGGAACCCAGCGATTCACCCGACGCTTGTACTGCCGAAAGCCCTCCCCGAAGCGTCGCTCCAGCTTCGGTTCCTCGACGAAGACGACGAGCAGGTGGAGGAACAGGGCCAGCACCAAGGCGAGGAGGAGGGTCGTCGGGGACAGCAGGAAGAAGCCCCAGCCGCACAGCACGGTGAACAGGGCCTTGGCCATCGGGTTGCGGACGCACTTGTACGGCCCCCAGGTGATGAGCACGTCGGGGTCGGGGAAGTAGGCGTGTGGCGACAGCGACCGGCCCGCGGCGAACAGCCCGAAGGTGGCGAAGCCGAGGCCGGCACCGGCCGCCATGAGGACGACCCCGCCAACGGACACCCACGGGGGCAGGGTGACGGGGACGAGCGGGTCGATCCGCCGCAGCTGCCAGGTGATCGTCCCGAACAGAGCGACAGCACACGCGGCCATGAACAGCGACTTCAGAAGGATCGTGAGCTTACGCACGGTCGTACCTCCAAGCTGCCGTAGCCCGACTCCGCCGCCGAACCAGGCGCTGCGGCAGACCCGCCCCGCCTGTGAGCTTCTGGGGACCCGTAGCAGCCCGCGCGGTGCGGGCTGCTGAGCTTGGTCGTTCGGCCTCGCGCACCGGGGCGGGCACCGGTCCCGCTCACGGCAGCTCCACATCCCGGAACTCGAACTCGAAGGTTTTGCTTTCCACCGCCTCCAACACAACGAGGCGAAGCGACAGGTCCTCGACCGTCCGGCGACGGTACGTCCGCTCCACCGTGACCCCCTCGCCTTCCCCGGTCGTCCCCTCGCTGGCCAGGCTTAGCCTCCTCTCGCCGTCCAGCACGTCCCACGCGGACAGCCGGCCGCGGTTCCACGGGCTCGCGTAGTTCACCGCGCCGAGAGCTTGGCCGACACCCTCCCGTCCTTCTCCTCGGTCGAAAACCGGAGCTTCAGCGCCGCGAGGTTCTTCATGTCGGGGTGGTCGAGGATCTTGCCATCGACTGCGGCGAGGTCGTTGAACGTCAGGCTGACCGGCTTCGTCAGTGTGACCTGCGCCTTCCCCTTTACCGACTTGATCCTCCCTGCGCCCCGCGCTGGCGCGTCCAGGAGGAGGCTGACGACCGGTCCTTGCTTCCCGCCGGCATTCTTCCAGGTGTTCCCGCGGACCTCGCCGCGGAGCGGCTCGATCTGCTTCAACCGCCTCTCGGTCGAGAGGACGCGACCGGTGTCGTCCTCTACGGCGCTCAGCTCCTGGAGGTGGATCAGCGGAGGCGAGCGGCCGTTCTTCGCCTCCCAGTCCGCGGAGAACCAGAGGCCCAACTGCATGTTGGTCAGGTCGGCCTCCTTGACGGCGTCCAGCGCGACCCGGCGGACGACGTGTATCTCCTCGATCTCGACCCCGTTGCTGGCCGGAGCGATCCGGGTCTTCCCCTGGGCCTGCGCGGCCCGGTCCGCCAGGGACGGGCAGAGTGGGAGGAGTCCGCCGAACATGAGTTCGAGGAACAATGATTCATGCATCAGAAAGCTCCGGCGGCCGAACGACCCAGCTCACCCGCCGGGGCCGAATCCGGAAGCTACACGGTCCCAGAAACGAAGGATCCGGCCCCGGTCAGGTGCCGCGCCTGGTTCGGCCTCGCCGCTGCCACCGTTCGGACGCCACTATCGCGGCAGGGCCGCCCGCCCGCCGAATAACACCTGGATCGCCCGGACCTCGCTACTTTTTCTCGCCGCGCTTGCCGGTCGGGTGATACCCGCGAATCGCGGAGGAGTCTGTGGCTTTCCCGGTGTTCTCCTTGAAGCTGTTCCCGCCCAGGCACATGCTCTCGTCGGTGACGACCGCATGGGTGCAGGCGGACTTGCGAGAGTCCAAAACCCGATTCGTGGAGACCGTCACGTTCCGCGTCGTCAGGCGGAGCAGTTCCTTGTCCGGCCGACCTCCCTCCGCCAGGTAAATGCCCGATCGCACCTCTCCGGCCATCTTCAGGCCGCTGCTGCCGGGGTTCAGGATGCTGTTCCCCTCGATGGCGACCGCCTCCAGACTGGACCGCACGAAGATCCCGGCCCCCGGAGGGTGATCGATCACGTTGTTCGCCAGTCGAGCGTTCCGCAGAGTGACAGGGGCGTCGAAGGTGATGCCGGCGGACCGCTCGTCACTCTCCACTGACTCGCTCGTGGAGGACAGGAAGGTGATGGTGTTCCCCTCCACGACGAGTCCGTCGATATCGCCGTCGCCGGCCACGCCCGAGATGCCGCCCCGTTGGAAAGGGCCGATGTCGAACCCGTGCGCCTTGAAGTCCTTCCACCCCGCGACGTCGATCGAAATGCTGTTGTCGCGGATCGTCACCGCTCGCAGCGGCGCCCCTCGGATGGCCTTGTGTTTGATCGACCAGAGGAGGAACCCGACCGCCACCCCCCGCATGGTGTTCTTCTCGTAACGCTGCTTCTCGGACACGCGGCCAAGCTCCCCGGTCACGTTCACCGCCGTGAAAAAGTCTTCGAAGACGTTCTCCGACACCTCATGCTCGGAGCCGTGGACCTCGATCGCGGTTCGCGTCCCCGGCTCGGCCCGGCCGACGGAGCGGAAGGTGTTGCGGACGATCCTCACCCGGTCGGCGGTCGTGTACACCGCCGACATGTCGTAGTCCTCCTTGGCCCTCCCGCCGATGTTTTCGAACAGGTTGTCCGCCAGCAGCACGTCGCCGACCAGCTCCGGGCGGTCGAGGTTCCCGCCGAGCAGCACCACCCACTGGCCGTTGGTGTTGGTGAACCGGCAGCGGCTGACCTCGACACCGCTCCCTTTGGTGACGAGCAGAACCGTCCGGGACAGATGGTCGGCCAGGTCCGGCGGACCGGCGTGAGTGTTCTTGGCGGCATTCGCATCGATGGTGAGGTCGAGCAATTTGAACCCGGACAGGTCTTCCTCGTCCCGCTTCGCGGTGGCCGGGTCGTCGTTGGCGGCGGCGAGGAGGAAGGCGTGGTTCCCCTGGCGGTCGGCTACTTTCAGCGTCGTCCGATCCCGGCCGGCCCCTTTCAGAACGACGCCCCCACGGATGGTGAGGGCCGGCCGGAAACGATCGTTCGCGTCGAGTGAGAGGTGGAACGTGCCGGCGGGGAGGGCAACGGTGCCGCCGGCCGTGTAGACTTTCTCGATGGCTGATTGGATGGCGGCCGTGTCGTCTCGGTCGTCGTTGGCCGTCGCCCCGAATTCGGTGACGCACACGGTCGCCGCCGAGGCGCCGCCGACGGGGCCGAGGAGGACCAGTGTGATGAATGTCGATTTCACCTTCATTTCTCCTGCGGCCGAACGACCAAGCTCACCTGCCGGGGCGGCACCGGGGAGCTTGTGGTCGCAGAAAGCCTACATGCCGCCCCGGTCAGGTGCAGCGCCTGGTTCGGCGTCGGGGACATTCAACTCGCACGCGCCGCCGTTGCCGCCTTCACTTGCTCTTGAAGAGGTCGCTCAACTCGGCAGCGGTTTTGACGCCGCCGGACTTGAGCTGCGCGGGAGTGAGAACGCCCGTCTCCAGGTAACTGGTCCAGGCTCTTGCCGCGAGGCGGGTGGTCTCCTCGGTCGCCTCGAACTCAGCCAACGGCTTGCCGATCGTCCAGAAGAAGTCTTGGCCGGTCAGGATGACCCCCGGTGTCAGGAGTTCCACCTCTTGGCCATACGGGCAGCCCAAGGACATACCCATGCGCGGCTTCATCGCCACTTGCTCATCCTGCGTCGTCGTCCTGGCCATGATGATGTGCTGCCACGGCTTGGCGGGGATGTCGGTGTGCAGGCACGACGGATCGAACGGAACCCAGCAATCCTTCACCGCCATCTCCACGATGCGGTGCATCTCCAGGCGCTGCGAGGTCGGCGGAATTACGGCGAGGGAGCGGCAAGCGACCCCCTTCGACCGCATCAGCCCCGAGGCGAGATTCGCGTTGGCCGTGCAGATGCTGTTCTCACCACTTTTGACAATCCCCACCGCATCGAGCGAGCGCGGCTGAGCGACCCGCTTCATCCTCCCGATGTGCTTCTGAATGTTCGCGGCGAACTCCTCGGCCTTCCCCGACACCGGCCACGTCTCCGCGGCCAGCTTCACCACTTCGTCGGACTTCGACTGAACGCACGCGGTCGCGGTACGGTACGGTTCGACGGGAGCTCGGTCGGGCGTGACGTCCCAAGAGGTGAGGAGAACGACCGATGACCATGCGATCTGAACCTCTTGGTTCTTGCCGGCGAGTCGGACGAATAGGACCACGCTGCCACCGTCGGTTGTCCGCAAGCGGACTTCGCGGGCCGCATCCGCCGGGCTAACGGTGAACGAGTAAGCGAGGGGAACCTGGCCGCCGGTGAGTTGCGGAACCGGCAGGGTGATCTCCTGTGGATCGGTTGCCGTCACCTTGACCCGCGTGGCACCCATCGCTCCGGCCATCCCGCCGGACTTCATCACCCGAACCGGTGCGGAGGTGATGCGTTTATCCAGTTGGGCGTGGAGTTCCGCGAGGCCGGCCTGCTGGAGAACAACTTCTCCAGACTTGGCCTTGGGCTGTTCACCCGCCGGAGCGGCGCAGGCGAACACGACAGTCAGTCCCGCTAGGATGGCGAGGGCCGCCCCGACCGTCGCCGGCGACTTCTTCCTCATCGGAACAACCTCCCACTGCGACTTCACCGGTAATCGGGCCCCGCCGCCTCGATCCGCGCCGCGACTCCGCCGCCGAACTCGTTATTAGCCTGCGAGGCCCGCAGCCTAACGCGGCGAAGTCGTCCGCGTGGT
This sequence comes from Gemmataceae bacterium, assembly GCA_019747685.1. Lineage (GTDB taxonomy): Bacteria > Planctomycetota > Planctomycetia > Gemmatales > Gemmataceae > Urbifossiella. The sequence goes on along the minus strand of JAIEQN010000840.1, from coordinate 1,406 downwards.
AGCCTGGCGACCGCGGTCGCCAGGCTACCACGCGGACCGAACGTCCGCAATAGGCTGACCGGCGGGGTAGTGGGTCAAGTTGGCCTGGGTGGCCGGGGCAGAGTCCGTCATGCCCCGGGCTCGAAAGCACCCGGGCATCGCGGACTCTGCCCCGGCCACCCAAACAGACCCACCACCACCGGCGGCTATCTCCGGGGCCGGCGGCGAGCCGAAAATTTTACTTGACACCCGTTCACTAAATGGTAGAGTTGGGTGCCCGGTCGCCCGGCCGGGCCGGTTCGCCGCACGTCGCCGAACACACGTCGTCGATCGGAGACCTTCCATGTCCCGTCACACCGTCCGGTTCCCCCACGCCCTCATCTCGATCGGGTCGAGCGTGACAGCCAACGGGATCGCTCGGCCCGACGCCGAAGTCACTGAGTCGGCACGGGTTCGGACCAACCGGCGGGCCGAGCAATGCCGGGTCGCCGTGCCGCGGGGCCCACTCCGGGCGGACGACCGCAGGCCGCAACCCGTGGCCGAACCGGGGGTTCCGGCCCGGCCGACGGCTGCGGCCCGCGAGGTGAGCGAAACGAGGGGGGGAGGGGGTGCCCTACGAGGGGGGGTCGGTCCGGGCCTGGAAGTTGGTCAGGATGCGGTCGATGAACGGTCGGCTGATGCCCCGGTAGCGGTCGAAGGTGGCCCGGTCGACGGTGTACACCTCCACCCGGTCCACGGCCCGGACGGTGGCGTTCCGCGGCCGGTCCATCAAGAGGGCGACCTCCCCGAAGTACTGTCCAGGCCCCAGCTCGGCCAGCTTCTCGGACCGCCCGTCGGCCGCACGCAGCACCTCCGCCCGGCCCCGCCGGATCAGGTAGAACTTGCTCCGGTCGTCCACCCGGTCGCCCTCGCGGATGATGACCCCGCCCGGGTCGTAGACCTCCACCCGCCCGGGGTGGGCGGCCAGGTGGTCCGGGCGGACCGGTTGGTCCGGGTGAACGCCGATCAGCACCTGGTCGGCGATCTTCTCCTGCTCCTCCGGCAGGACGGCCGCGAACGTCGGCGACTGCCGCAGCCCGGCCCGGACGAACAGCCGCTCGGCGACCACCACGTTCGACTCGACCCGACCCCGCTCCATGTGGACGATCCGGTCGGCCAGGTTCATGATCCGCGGGTCGTGGGTGACGATCAGGCTGGTCGTCCCGGTCTCGGCCGCGATCTGCTTGAGGAGATCGACCTGCCAGGCCCCGAGCCGGCCGCCCTCGCCGTCGTCGGCCGGGCGGGCGAGGGCGGCCAATTCTGGCTCCGGCCGGGGCCGGGCGAGGTTCTGCAACAGGGCGACGACGGCCAGCCCGGTGTTGGCGTCCAGGGCGGCGGTCGGCTCGTCGGCCAGGACCAGCTTCGGGCGGTTCACGAGTGCCCGGGCG
>JAIEQN010000686.1 GCA_019747685.1 Gemmataceae bacterium | reverse complement strand
GTGGGCGGCGGCCGTCGCCGGGTCCGGCCACGGGGCCGCCTCGGCCGCCCGCTGGGCCTCCTCCACCTCCCGCTGAACTTCGGCGTCGATCCGGGCCGCTTCGTCGGGGAACGAGGTCCGCAGCCGCAGGATCGGGCACCGGCCCTTCCACTCCTCGACCTCCTCCCGCGTCCGGTAGGTGAAGTCGCCCATCCCTTCGGCGTGCGGCCGGGTGCGGTACGTCTTGCACTCGATCAGGGTCGGCCCGTCGCCGGCCCTGGCCCGGTGGACCGCCTCGCCGGCTGCCGCCCGGACGGCCAGCACGTCGTTCCCGTCCACCTCGACGCCCGGTAGCCCGTAGGCCGCCCCGCGGGCCGCCACGCTCGGGTTTCCGGCCGCGGAGACGAACGGCACCTCGGTCGCAAAGCCGTTGTTCTCGCACACGAACAGCACCGGCAGCTTCCAGATGGCCGCCAGGTTCAGCCCCTCGTGGAACGCCCCGTTGTTCACCGCCCCGTCGCCGAAGAAGGCGACCGCCACCCGGTCGGTCTTGAGCAGCCGGAACGAGTACCCGGCCCCGGCGGCTTGCAGGATGCACGGGCCGACGATCCCGCTCGTCCCCATCAGCCCGACCTCGGGGGCGAACAGGTGCATACTGCCGCCGCGGCCGTGGGAACACCCGGTCGATCGGCCGAACAATTCCGCGATGAGCGATTCCGGCGACACCCCCTTGGCCAGGGCGTGGCCGTGCCCGCGGTGGGTGCTGAACACCACGTCGTCCGGCCGCAGGTGGGCACACACCCCGACCGCCACCGCCTCCTGGCCGACGTAGGTGTGGCAGGCCCCGTGGACCAGCCCCCGCTGGTGGCACCGGGCCAACTGCTCCTCGCACCGGCGGATCAGGGCCATCCCCCGGTACAACCCCCGGAGGTCGTCCCCGCCCGCCCGCTCCGCCGCCCCGGTCGGTGTCATCCGGTCCCCCGCCCCCGCATCCCGCCGGAATGGTTCTGGCCCGGTGACACACCCCGGGCCTGACGAATCGATTCGCGGCCTGACGAATCCCGTTCTGCCAGAGGAATCAACGTCCGATCGATTCCCGGCCGTCACCCCGGGCCCGGCCGGTCCCGCCGGACCGGGACCCGCCCGACGAACACCCCGCCCAGGGCGTAGCACCCGGCCAGCACCAGCAGGCACCCGGCGTCCCCCAGCCCGGCCGCCCGCAGCTCCCCGACCGCCGCGTTCCCGACCAGCCCGGCCAGGTTGGCGGTCATGTTAATGGCCCCGACCGCCACCGCCGCGGCCGACGACGACAGGGCCAACGTCGGCAGCACCCAGTACGGGGCGATCCAGAAGTACGCCCAAAACCCGGCCAGGCAGAGCCACCCGAACACCGCCCCCCACGGCTGGCCGGGGGCGGCGCTCAGGGCCAGGCACGCCCCGGCCCCGACCTGCCCGGCCACGCAGTGCCACTTCCGGTCGCCCGACCGGTCGGACGACCGCCCGGACAACACGACAGCCGCCATCCCGCACAGGTAGACCGGCAGCGTCCAGAGCAAGACGTCGCCGTCATCGGCCGCCGTCCCGGTCGCCGCCAGCAGCCCCTTCACCGCCGTCGGCAGCCAGAACGCCAGGGCGTACCCGCCGAGGTTGGTGCAGAAGATGCCGGCCGCCAGCAGCCACACCGCCGGCAGCCGCAGGGCCTGCCCGACCGACGCCGCCCCGGCCGCGGCGGCTTCCTGGCGCTCGGCGGCCAGCGTCCGGTCGAGCCACTCCCGCTCGGCCGGGGTCAGCCAGCGGGCGTCCTTCGGCCGGTCCGGCAGGAGGAACGGGACGGCCAGCCCGAGCAGCACCGCCGGCGCCCCCTCGGCCACGAACACCCACTGCCACCCGGCCAGCCCGAGCCAGTCCTGCCGCAGCAGCTCCCGGGACGCCCCGGCCCCGAGGGCCAAACTCGCCGGCACCGCCAGGAGCATCCCGGCCAGGGCCTTCGCCCGGTCCCGGCGGGGGAACCAGTGGGTGAAGTAGACGATCACCCCCGGGAAGAACCCGGCCTCGGCCAGCCCGAGCAGCACCCGGACGGCGTAGAACTGCCCGGGCGTCGTGACCAGGGCCGTCGCCATCGAGCACAGGCCCCAGGTGACGAGGATGCGGGCGAACCACTTCCGGGCGCTCCAGTGCTCGACGAGTAGCGCCCCGGGGACTTCGAGCAGGAGGTAGCCGGCGAAGAACAGCCCGATCCCCCACCCCATCACGTCGTCCGGGAACCCCAGCGCCGTCTGCATCTGGAGCTTGGCGAACCCGAGGTTGGCCCGGTCGAGGTAGGCGACGACGTACATGGCCAGGAGCAGCGGCAGCAGCCGGGCGGCCACCTTCCGGCGGGCCGCCCGGGCGGCCGGGTCGTCGGCGTCGGGCGTCACGTCGTCCCCCGTAGGGTGTGTCGAGCCGGCCCCCGGCCGGCGATGACGCACCATCGGCCGCCGGTGCGTCGTCGCGGACCGAAGCGGGTAGCACGCGAGTTCCTGTAGGGTGTGTCGAGCCGGCCCCCGGCCGCCGGTGCGTCGTCGCGGACCAAAGACGGTCCGCTCGACGGCACCCTACGAAAGCAACCCCTTCACCGCCGTCCCGGCCACGTCGGTCAGCCGGTAGTCGCGGCCGGCGTGGCGGTACGTCAGCTTGGTGTGGTCGAGGCCCATCAGGTGCAGGATGGTGGCGTGCAGGTCATGGACGTGGACGCCGTCCTTCGCCACCTTGATGCCGTACTCGTCGGTCTCGCCGTACACCATGCCGGCCTTGACGCCGGCCCCGGCCAGCCACGACGAGAAGGCCCACGGGTGGTGCTCGCGGCCCTTGTTGTCGGCCGAGTTGTTGAACGGCGTCCGGCCGAACTCGGTCGTCCACACCACCAGCGTCGAGTCGAGCAGCCCGCGGCGGTGGAGGTCGGCCAGGAGGCCGGCGATGGGCTGGTCGACGTTCTTGGCCAGCCGGGCGTGGTCGGCCATGTCGCCGTGCGAGTCCCAGTTGTTCGACGACCCCACGTCGATCAGCTCGACGAACCGGACGCCGCGTTCCGCGAGCCGCCGGGCCGCCGGGCACTGCCAGCCGAACCCGGCCGTCTGGCCGCGCTGGAGGCCGTAGAGCTTCAGCGTCTCGCCGGTCTCGCCGGACAGGTCGGCCGCGTCCGGCGGGGCGGCCGGGGCGAGCGTCAGGGAGAGGGCGAGGACGGCGGGCAAGGCGGGCTCCGGCCGGTGGGAAGTTGATCGTACCCCGCCGGCGGCGGCCGGTCTACAGGCGATTTGGTTCAGAACCGGTTCAGGTGTCCGGGGCAGGGCCTTCGGTGCCCCGGCCGCGGGTCTGGTAGGGTGGGCGGAGGCCCGCCGGAGGCGGGGCGAGGCCCACGGTGGGGCAACGGCGGACCCGCGTGGGCCTCGCCGGTCCTGCGGACCGCCTCCGCCCACCCTACCAGACCCGAGCATCGCGGGCCCTGCCCGGCCACCCGGGCCGAGACCCTACCCGCGACCCGCGGTTCGGGCGAGCACCAGTAGCCCGGTCAGCGTGTCCTCGGTGGAGGAGCAGACGCGATGGTCCGGCGTGCCGAGGGCCCGCAGGACGGCGGCCCGGAGGGTCGGGAAGCGGTGGGCCAGCCCGCCGGAGAAGACCACCCGCCGCCAGTCCCGGGTCGGGGCCAGCCGGGCCGCACACCCGGCGTAATTGTCGGCCATGTCCCGGAACGCGGCCGCGAACAGGTGGCCGACCGTGAGGTTGTGCTCGCCGATGTTCGAGACGGATCCGCGGTCGCCGAACGGCCCGCCGGAGAACGCCAGGTTCACCCGCAGGTCGGTGTCGGGCGTCCGGGCCACGGCTTCGGCGACGGCCTCCCACGGGTCGCCGGACGGTCCGCCGATCTCGGTGAGCAGATCGACCAACACCGCCAGCGACCGCCCGGCCGGGACTTGCACGATCGTGCTCAGCCACCCGCCGCCGGGGTGCGGCCGGACCTGGAAGTCGCCCGGCCGGCGGTCGTCCGTCAACAGGCTGACCTGCGACCCGGTCGAGATGTTGACCGACAGCTCGCCCGGCCGGACGCCGGCCCCGAGCAGGGACGCCTGCTGGTCCCCGACCGGGGCGTGACAGATGAGGCGATGGCCGTCGAGGTCGGCCGGGCCGATCGGGCTGCCGGTGGGCACAACCCGCGGCCAGTGCAACATCGGCAACCCCAGCCGGGCGATCAGTTCGCGGTGCCAGTCGCCCCGGCCGAGGTCGAACAGCCCGTGGGCGGCGGCGTTCGTCGGGTCGGTGACCGGCTCGGCCCGGCACAGGTTGGCCAGCACGAACCCGGGCAGCGACGCCGGGCAGGTCCCGGCCGGGACCAACCCGCGCTCGGCCAGCCACTGCAGGTGGACGGACGGCAGCCCGACCCTCACGTCACGGCCGACGGCGTCGAACTCGTCCGGGGTGATCGACTCGCGGAGGACATCGAGGTACGTCCCCCGCCCGGACGGGTGGGGTTCGAGGCCCCGCTGGTCCTTCCAGGTGATGACGTTCGACCGGGCTTCACCCGCCGCGTCGGTGAAGACCAGGCAGTGCATCTGGCTACTGACGACCAGCCCGGCCGCGTCCGGGGCGTCGGCCAGCAGCTCGCCGAGCAGTTGCCGCGTCGCCGCCAGGACGGCCGCCGGGTCGATCTCGCAATGCCCCTGCGGCAGCCCGCCCACCGGGGCCGGGAACGGCACCCGGCGGACGTGGCTCAGGGCCGGCCCGTCGAGGTCGAGGACGGCCCCCTTCAAGAAGGTGGTGCCCAGGTCGATGCCGAGGAACCGGCTCACGACATCCCCCGCCGGACGCCGTCCCGAATCGCCGCGGCCCGGGCGGCGGTCGCCCGGATAACAGACCAATCTTTCGCGCGGATGCTCGCCGGCGGGGCCAGCCAGGTCCCGCCGACCGCCCCGACCGCGGGTTCCGCCAGGTACTCGGCGAGGTTGGCTTCCGTCACCCCGCCGAGCGGCAGGTACGACAGCCCGAGGTGGGCGTACGGGGCGGCGATCACCCGCAGGTACTTCAGCCCGCCGGACGGCTCGGCCGGGAAGAACTTGAGGAACCGGCGGTCGAACTCCAGCGCCCGCTCGATGTCCGACGGGGTGCAGACCCCCGGCCCGAACGGCAGCCCGACCCGGGCCGCCTCGTCCAGCACCCGCGGGCTGAGGCCGGGCGAGACGGCGAAGACGGCCCCGGCGTCGCGGACCTGTCGGACCTGCTCGGGGGTCAGCACGGTACCGGCCCCGGTCAAGAGGTCCGTGACCTTCCGCCGCACGGCCGACAGGGCGTCGAGGGCGGCCGGGGTCCGCAGGGCCAGCTCGACCGCCGACACCCCGCCGGCGAGCAGGGCCTCGGCCACCGCGACCGCGTCGTCCGCCCGGTCGACGGCGACGACCGCGACGACCCCCGCGGCCCTCACCCGGTCGAACACGTCATCGGCCATCGGCAGCCCTCGCGGGGTCAGGTGATCGGGCGGGGCGGCGCCACCCCGAGCTTCTCGGAATAGGGTACGAGCGCGGCCAGCAGGCCCGGGTACAGGGGGACGCCCTCGGCCAGCGCCCGCCGCTTCCGCTCCAGCCCCCGCTGGCCGGGCAGCCGAACGGCGTCCACCCCTGGGGCCGGCGGGCAGTCCCGGCAGGCGGCCGCCAGCCAGCCGGTCTGGCGGACGAAGGGGTCGGCCCCGCCGAACGCCGCCGGGTCGAGTACCTGGACGAACACCCCCGCGCCCCACCCGTCCGGCCGGTCGGCCCGGCCGAACCCGCCCAGCCCCTGGGTTAGGGCCTCGACCAGGAGGGCCAGCCCGTACCCCTTGTGCCCGTGGTCGGTGCCGCCGGTCGGCAAGAGCGTCCCGGGCGGGTCGGCAAACAGGACGGCCGGGTCGTCGGTCGGACGGCCGTCGGCGTCGAGCGCCCACGCACCGGGGAACCGCCCGCCCTCCTGGTGCAGTCGGCCGGCCATCCCGTTCGTGGTGATGGAGGCGCTGACGTCGATCAGGATCGGGTCGCCGCCGGTCGGGACGCCGACGGCCAGCGGGTCCGGGGTGAGGACCGGCCGCCGCCCGCCGAACGGGGCGACGGTGGCCGCCGCCGGGTCGGAGCTGGCGATCAGGGCCATCAGCCCGCGGTCGGTGGCCCGCTGGAGGAACGCGGCCAGGCAGCCGATGTGGTGGCTCCGGCGGACCACCACCGTCGCCGTCCCGTGGGCCGCGGCCCGGTCGGCGGCCAGCTCGACGGCCTTCGCGGCCAGCCAGACGCCCGGCAGCCGCCGCCCGTCCCAGGTGACGGCCGCCCCGCGGTCGGCGACGACCTCCGGGTCGCCGGTCGGGGTCATCCGGCCGGCGGCGAGTTCGTTCAGGTAGCCCGGGGCGAGGTTCAGCCCGTGGGTGGTGTGCCCGAGCAGGTCGGCCTCGACCAGCCCGGCGGCGATCGTCTCGGGCTTGTCCCCGTCGCACCCGGCCGCGGCGAGCAGGGCGGCCGCGTAGGCGGTCAGGTCGGCGGCCCGGTAGCGGGGGCCAGCGCCGGCGTCGGCCATCGGGTCGAGCCTCAAGTGGGTCCGGTGGCACAGGCCTCCCGGCCTGTGTCGAGTTATGCCGGGACGAGCCGGGCCTTGGCCGCGAAGGCGAACGACTCCCGGACGTGGGCGTCCTCGGCGGCCAGTTGGTCGTCCGGCTTCAGCCCGGAGATGCGGGGGAGCGGCTTCGGCCCGGCGGCCGCCCGCACCCGGGCCAGCGCCCGGGCCAGGTCGCGGCCCGGCACCCGCCCGAGGGTCGCCCAGTACTTCTCGGTCAGGCACGGGATGGAGAGCGGGTCGCGGGAAATCATCTCCAGTTGAAAGCGGATTCTGGGGTTGGCCCGCCGCAACGTCGTGACGACGGCCGGCAGGTCGAGGCAGCCCCGGCCGAGCGGGACCTCGGCCATCCGAAACCCGTCGGCGGCTTCTTCCAGCCCGATGTCCTTCAGGTGGACCGTCCGGGCGAACGGGGCCAGGGCGTCGATCGTCCCGGCCGGGTCGTCCAAGAGGGCCAGGTTGTTCCCGGTGTCGACGCAGACGCCCACCCACTCACTGCCGATCTTCTTGAGCAGATCGACCTGTTCGTCGGCCCGAAAGTCCTTGTGGTTCTCGACCGCCAGAACGACTTTTTCGGCCCGGGCGACCGGCTCGGCCCGCCGCAGGGCGGCCTCGGCCCGCTTGGCGAAGGCCGGGTAGTCGTCGGGCTTGTCGAACACCTCGTACCGCCGCCCGCCGAGCATGACCGTCCGCACCACCTCGGCCCCGCACGCCCGGGCGGCGGCCAGCTCGGCGGCGAACCGGTCGCGGTCGGCCCGGTCGTCGGCCGGCGGCGAGACGATCCCCTCGACGGCCACGCCGAGCTTATCGGCGACCCGGCGGACGGCCACGGCGTCGTCCCCGGCCCGGGTGCCGAGCGACACCTGGACGGCGTCCGCCCCACGGGAATGGGCGAACTCGATGAAGCGAACCGGATCGGCGAACCCGCGGTCCTTCTCGGCCTTGGCCCGGATGCCGTAGGAGTAGATGAGCAGACCGAGGTGGGCGGCCGGCGGCGGGTCGCCCGCGGCGACGCTCGCGGCGGCACCGGTGGCCAGGAACTCGCGGCGGGTCATCGCCAATCTCCGGATTCGTAGGGTGGGTCCGGGCGGCCCCTCCGGGGCCGCCCG
>JAIEQN010000658.1 GCA_019747685.1 Gemmataceae bacterium | reverse complement strand
CGTCCTGGCCGCGACCGCCGCCGGGATGGCCGGCTGCCGCCCGGGGAAGGGGCCGCCCCCGGCCCCGCCCCCGCCGGCCGTCACCGTGGTCAAGCCGGTCCTGTACCCGGTCCAGAGCTACCTGGAGTACAACGGCTACCTGGAGGCGATCGAGACGGTCCAGGTGAAGGCCCGGGTGAAGGGGTTCCTGAACAAGGTGCTGTTCACCGAGGGCGAGGAGGTGACGGCCGGGCAGCCGCTCTACCAGATCGACCCGCGGGAGTACCAGGCGGACCTGGCCAAGGCCGAGGCCGACATCCTCAAGGCGGTGGCCGACATCGCCAACGCCAAGGCCCAGGTCAAGCTCGGGGAGGCCGAGGAGACCCGCCAGCAGGAGGCGTACAAGAAGGGGGCGGGCCCGAAGACCGACCTGGACAAGGCGGTCGCCGCCCTGGCCGCCAGCCGGGCCGGGGTGGAGGTGGCGGCCGCCCAGAAGGCGGCGGCCGAGGCGGCCAAGCAGACGGCCGAGCTGCAGCTCGGGTACACCGACATCAGGAGCCCGATCGCCGGCCGGATCAGCCGCACCCTGGTCACCCAGGGGAACCTGGTCGGGCAGGGCGAACCCACCCTGCTGACCACGGTGGTCAGCGTCGACCCGCTGTACGTCTACTTCGACGCCCCCGAGCGGGACCTGGTCGAGTACCAGAAGGCCCAGCAGGAGCGGCCGGACCTGCCCGCCCCGACCAGCCGGAAGATCCCGGTCGAGGTCGGGGTGGCGACCGAGGAGGGCTACCCGCACGTCGGGGAGATCGACTTCCGGGAGAACCGGGTGGACGTCGGGTCCGGGACGATCCGGGTCCGCGGCCGGGTCCCGAACCCGGGGGTGGGCCGGGAGACCGGGCCGGTCAGCGCCCCGGTCCGGCTCCTCTACCCCGGGCTGTACGCCCGGGTCCGGCTGCCGGTCGGCGGGCCGGTGGTCCGCCCGGTGATCCCCGAGAGCGCCCTCCAGAGCGGCCAGGAGGGGCGGTACGTGTTCGTCGTCGGGCCGGACAACAAGGTGGTCAAGAAGGTGGTGACGGTCGGCACCCGCATCTACCGGGAGCCGCCCGGGGAGAACCCCGGGCCGCCGGCCTGGACCCTGACCAACCCGGACCCGAAGCCCCCGCCGCCGTCGCCCGGGCCGGCCCCGCCCGCCCCGCCGCCGCCCGCCACCGTCCCGGTCGGTTCGGTGGTGGCCATCGACAAGGGCCTCGGCCCGGACGACCGGGTGATCGTGGACGGCATCCAGAAGACCCGCCCGGGGGCCGAGGTGGTCCCGGAGGAGTGGCGGTTCGCCGGCCCGCCCCCGCCGAAGACCGGCGGCCCCCAGGTCCTCCCGGCGGGCAAGGCCGATCGCCCGGCGGCCGGAGACGGGAAGAAGTAGCCGGGCTTTGGCGGCACAGGCCTCCCGGCCTGTGTTCCGGTCCACGCACAGGCCGGGAGGCCTGTGCCGCCAAGAACCGACCCCCCCACCCCGCCCGCCCCCGGCCCCCGCATGATCTCCCGGTTCTTCATCGACCGCCCGATCTTCGCCAACGTGATCGCGGTGGTGACGGTCCTGTTCGGGGCGGTGGCCCTGTACCGGCTGCCGGTCGAGCAGTACCCGCAGATCACCCCGCCGACGGTGGCGGTCAGCACCAACTACCCGGGGGCCAACGCCCGGGTGGTGGCCAACACCGTCGCCGCCCCGCTCGAGCAGCAGGTCAACGGGGTCGAGAACATGCTGTACATGTCCTCGACCAGCTCGGCCGACGGGTCGTACAGCCTGACCGTCACGTTCGACATCGGGACCGACCTGGACCAGGCCCAGGTGCTCGTCCAGAACCGCATCTCGGTGGCCGAGCCGCAGCTCCCGGAAGAGGTCCGCCGGCAGGGGGTGACGGTCCGCAAGCAGTCGTCGAACATCGTCCTGGTCATCTCCCTGACCTCCCCGACCGGGGAGTACGACGCCCTGTTCCTGTCGAACTTCGGCACCCTCCGGCTGCGGGACGAGCTGAGCCGGGTCCCGGGGGTGAGCGATGTCAACGTCCGCGGGGTCGGGGCGTACGCGATGCGGGTGTGGTTCGACCCGGACCGGCTGGCCGCCCGCCGGCTGACCACCCAGGACGTGGTCGACGCCCTCCGCCGGCAAAACGTCCAGGTCGCCGCCGGGCAGGTCGGGTCGCCCCCGAACCCGCCCGGGCAGGCCTTCCAGCTCACCGTCACCACCCTCGGGCGGCTGTCCGACCCGGCCGAGTTCGAGCAGATCGTGGTCAAGGCCGGGGCCGGGGGGCAGATCGTCTACCTGCGGGACGTGGCCCGGGTCGAGCTGGGGGCCCAGGACTACGACTCGTTCGCCACCAAGACCGGGCGGGACGCGGCCAACATCCTGATCTACCAGCTCCCCGGGTCGAACGCCCTGGAGGTGGCCAAGGCCGTCCGGGCGGCGATGGAGAAGATCAAGCCGTCCCTGCCGCAGGGGATCGAGTACGACATCCCGTTCGACACCACCAAGTTCGTCGACTCGGCCATCCACGAGGTGTACACGACCCTGGCCGAGGCCGGGGTCCTGGTCCTCGTCGTCATCCTCGTCTTCCTCCACTCGTTCCGGGCCCTGTTGGTCCCGGCCACCACGGTCCCGGTGACGATCATCGGGGCGTTCGCGTTCATGCCGCTGGTCGGGTTCTCGGTCAACCTCCTGACCCTGTTCGGGCTGATCCTGGCGATCGGGATCGTGGTGGACGACGCGATCGTGATCGTGGAGAACGCCAGCCACCACATCGAGGGGGGCATGGCCCCGCGGGAGGCGACGATCCAGGCGATGGACGAGGTGACCGGGCCGGTCGTCGCCATCACCCTGGTGCTGATGGCGGTGTTCCTGCCGACGGCGTTCCTGGGCGGGATCACCGGCCAGCTCTACCGCCAGTTCGCCCTGACCATCGCGGCCACCGCCGTCATCAGCGCGATCAACGCCCTGACCCTGAAGCCGGCCCAGTGCGCCCAGTACCTCAAGCCGGTCGGCAAGCCGGGCTGGTTCGCCCGGGGGTTCGAGGCCGTCTACCGCCCGGTCGAGCGGGCCTACGCCTGGAGCGTCCGCCGGCTCGTCCGGGTCTGGCCCCTGGTCCTCCTGGCGTTCGCCGGGGTGGCGGTGCTGACCGGGTGGCTCTACCTGGCCACCCCGACCGGGTTCCTGCCGACCGAGGACATGGGGTACGTGATCGTCGCCATCCAGCTCCCGGACGCGGCGTCCCTCGACCGGACCCGGGAGGTGGCCGAGAAGTTCAGCGCGGTGATGGCCCGGTACAAGGAGGCCGGGGCGGTCGAGAACTGGTTCGTCCTGGGCGGGTTCTCGCTCCTGGAGGGGACGGCCGCCCCGAACTCGGCGACCGCGTTCATCACCTGGACCGACTGGTCGGTGCGGCGGTCCGCCCAGATGCAGCAGGACGCCCTGGTGAACGACCTGCGGCGGGAGCTCGGCGGGTTCCGGGACGCCCTGGTGCTGGTCTTCCCGCCCCCGGCCATCCAGGGGCTCGGGGTGTCCGGCGGGTTCGAGATGCAGGTCGAGGACCGGGAGGGGGTCGGGCCGGAGGCCCTCCAGGAGCGGGTGCAGGCGCTGGTCGCGGCGGCCGGCCGGCGGCCGGAGATCGACCCCGGGTCGGTCAACTCCGTCTTCCGGGCCGGGGTCCCCCAGATTTACCTCGACATCGACCGGGTGAAGGCCGAGAAGATGGGGGTGAAGGCGAGCGACATCTTCGCCGCCCTCCAGGCCAACCTCGGGGCGGTGTACGTCAACGACTTCAACAAGTTCGACCGGGTCTACCAGGTCCGGGTCCAGGCCGACGCCCGGTTCCGGGGGGACCCGTCGGTCGTCCGCCGGCTCGAGGTCCCCGGCCGGGCCGAGGAGCCGGGCCAGCCCCCCAAGCGGGTCCCGCTCGGCACCCTGCTGACCATCGAGTACCAGGTCGGGCCGCAGTCGGTGATCCGGTACAACCTCTACCCGACGGCCCAGGTCCGGGGGCAGGCGGCCCCGGGGGCGAGCACCGGGGAGGCGCTGGCGGCGATGGACCAGGTGGCCGCCCAGACCCTGCCCCGGACGATGGGGTACGACTGGACCGGGATCGCCTACCAGGAGAAGAAGGTCTCCGGCGAGGCGGTCTACGTGTTCGGGCTGGCGGTGCTCCTGGTCTACCTCGTCCTGGCCGCCCAGTACGAGAGCTGGCTGCTGCCGCTGGCCGTCATCCTGGTCGTCCCGCTCGGCCTGCTGGGGGTGGTCGGGGCGGTCGGGCTGCGGGGGATGGCCAACGACGTGTACGTCCAGATCGGGATCGTCCTCATCATCGCCCTGGCGTCGAAGAACGCCATCCTGATCGTCGAGTTCGCCCGGGACACGCGGCTCGCGGGCAAGTCCGTCCGGGAGGCGGCCGTCCACGCCGCCCGGCTCCGGTTCCGGCCGATCATCATGACCAGCTTCGCGTTCATCCTCGGGGTGGTGCCGCTGGTGTTCGCCACCGGGGCGGGGGCGGCCAGCCGGCGGTCGCTCGGGACCGCGGTGTTCGGCGGGATGGTCACGTCGACCGTCCTGGCGGTGTTCTTCGTCCCGGCGTTCTACGTCGGGGTCCAGTCGGTCATCGAGTGGCTGAGCGGGCCGCCGCGGCCGCCGGGGCAGCCCGGGCCGGCGGCGACCTGGCCGCCGGTGGTGGCCGACGGGGAGCCGACCGACGGGACGGTGACGGCCCCGGCCGGCCCGCCGCCGGTTCAGCTCACCAGCGACGACGCGGCCGGGGCGGGTGACCGGCCCGGCCGGTAGCTCACCCGACCCGCCCTCACTCTTACCACCCGGGCAATCCGTCCGGGCGGGACGCTCGTTGTGGTGGTACTCGGCGGCCGCCCCGGGGGGTTGGATCGGAGCCGGTACGGTCCGATTTTCCGACACATTCAGCCGACAGCGTAATCCCGGCAAGATTCGCCCCGGCGCTGCCCCCGGCAGCCGCAGACGGATGTGACGCCCCCGATACGCTATCGGGGTAGCCCCCGGTTCCACAACGTGATGAGGTGGCCGATGCACGGGATTCCCTTCCGCCCCCGGGTCGAACGGGCCGAAGACCGGCTCGCCCCGGCGGTAGCCGTCCCCGGGGTGATCGCCGCCCCGCCGGACTTCTTCGGCGGGGCGTCGCTGGTGGTCGACTTCGACCACGACGGGACGACCGGGGCGCCGATCCCGTTCGGCACCCCGATCGCCGACCAGTACGCCCCCCTCGGGGTCCGGTTCAGCCTCCGCGACCGGACCGACTTCCCGGTCACCAGCAGCCCCAGCTTCGTCGACGCCATCTCCGCCCCGAACACCCTGTTCGTTCGCCAGGGGGATCCGGCCAGCCCGGGTGCGGGGGCGGTCACGGTGGCGAGGTTCGACCCGGCCGTCCTACCCAACCTGCCCACGGCCGTCGGGTTCGTGTTCACCGACTGCCCGCCGGGCGGGTTCACCGCCCGGGCGTTCGACTCCGCCGGGGCGGTGGTGGACCAGGTGTCGATCGACACCGCCAACACCTCGTTCGTCCCCCGGCCGGGGGACACCGAGGACACGTTCATCGGCCTCCAGTCGGCCGGCGGGATCGCCCGGGTGGAGTTCTCCTCGGCCGACCAGGTCGGGGGGACCGTGACCGGGTACGAGATCGACAACTTCCGGTTCAACACCCCGGGGACCCCGCTCCCCCCGCCCCCGCCGGGGGCCGGGCCGGGCACCCCGGCCCCGGGGACCCGGGCGCCGGACCTGGCGGTGGCGACGGCCAACACGCTCGCCCAGGTGTACCGGGTCGGGGCGGACGACCAACTCGTCCCCCAGGGCGGGCCGGTCAACCCGTTCGGCCGGCCGGGGGTGGTCCGGGCGGCGTCCGGGGACGTGGACGGGGACGGGGCGACCGACCTGGTGTACGCCACCGGGCCGGGGGGCGGGGCCCTGGTCCGGGTGATCTCCGGCCGGACCGGGGAGGACTTAGTCGCCGGCGGGACGTTCGACACCTTCCCCGGGGAGGACCTGACGACGATCGGGCTGTTCGTGGCGGTCGGGGACGTGACCGCCGACGGGAAGGCCGAGGTCTTCGTCTCCCCGGACCGGGGCGGCGGCCCCCGGGTGCAGATCTTCGGCCTGGACGGGGGCACCCTGGTCCGGCGGGCCAACTTCTTCGGGATCACCGGCGACCCGGGCTTCCGGGGCGGGGCCCGGATCGCCACCGGGAACCTGGACGGGGACGAGTTCACCGACCTGGTGGTGTCGGCCGGCATCCTCGGCGGCCCCCGGATCGCGGTCTTCGACGGGTCGAGCTTGACCGGCCCGGCGGTCCGGAAGCTGGTCGGCGACTTCTTCGTGTTCGAGCCGACCGTCCGGGACGGGGTGTACGTCGGGGCCGGAGACCTGGACGGGGACGGGCAGGCCGAGATGGTGTTCGGGGGCGGCCCCGGCGGCGGCCCGCGGGTGATGGTGCTGAAGCTCCCGGCCGTCATCGCCGACCCGGTCGCGGCGGTCTCCGGCGGCAACCCGCTGGCCAACTTCTTCGCCTTCGACCCGAACCAGCGGGGCGGGGTGCGGGTGTCGGTCAAGCGGGTGGACGGGGAGGACCGGGGCGACCTGATCGTCGGCAGCGGGGACGGGACGAACGCCCAGGTCCGGGTGTACCGGGGGGCGACCCTGACCGGGTCCCCGAGCGCGGCCCAGGGGATCGACCTGTTCGGCGCCCCGCTCGTCCCGTTCGGGGTGTTCGTCGGGTAGACCCGGCCGCGGCATCACCGGCGAAGTCCGCGGCCCACCCGGCTGACCGGGTGGGCCGCGGCGTTTTTCCTGGCGAGCGGGGGGCGTGAGCCCCCCGGTAGTCCGGAACAATCGGGGGCTCACGCCCCCCGCTCGCCAGGATCGAACCGAGTACGACAAGGGGAGGGGGTGAGGGCGGGGTCGACGCCTCCGCCAACAACGGGGTGATGCCGGCGCTCCCGGCCATCCATAAACGACGGCCGCCCCGGGTTTTCCCGGGGCGGCCGTGTGTTGCCGATGGAGGCCCCGGCCGGGTGGCCGGGGCCGTTGACTACCCGACGAACACCCCGCCGGCGTACCCGTCGAGGGCGTCGAACCCGAACACCACGTCGGACCCCCCGGCGGCCAGCGAGCTGCCGCTGTAGGCCGTCACCCCGGACCCGCCGCCCTCCCCGGCCCCGACCACCACGTCGGCGAACCGGTCCTTGTCCAGGTTCTTGACGGCCACCCGGATGCCGCCCCGGTTGTCGGTGTCGCCGGCGAAGAAGTTGGTGATCGGGGCGGCGAACGCCGCCTCCACCCCCTCGGTCAGGAGCGTCCGGCCGCTGATCGTCAGCACCCGCGGGCCGCCGCCCGGGCCGGCCCCGCCGACGATGTCGGCGAACCCGTCCCCGTCCACGTCCCCGACGGCCACGTAGGCCCCGTTCCGCAGGGCGTCCTCGAACAGGAAGAAGTCGCCGACCGGGTTGACCTGCCGGCCCCGGGCCAGGGCCGCCCCGTCGTAGATCGACAGCCGCGGCCCGCCCCCGAACCCGGCCGACACCACCACGTCGGCGAACCCGTCGTTGTTCAGGTCCCCGACCCCGGCCCGGGCCCCGCCCCGGAAGTTCGGGTCGTTGATCCCGAAGAAGTTGGCCACCCGGCGGAAGTCCCCGCC
>JAIEQN010000358.1 GCA_019747685.1 Gemmataceae bacterium | reverse complement strand
GGGTCGCAGCCCATCTCGATGCAGCACAGGATGCACTCCTCGCAGCACCCGTCGATGGCGCAGCAGGCGATGCACTCCGGGCAGCAGTCCACGCAGCACGGCTGGTCGGCGGTCGCCGCCGGCTGGTCGGCGACCGCGACGGGGACCGGGGACTTGGTGAACCCGCCGGCCAGCGCGACCGCCGCCACGGACAGGACCACGGCCACGGACAGGCCGAGGAACAACTTGAAACGCATGGTCCACCTCCAGAACAGATGGTGTGTTGGAACCGATGACACGGGACTACGGAGAGGCTGACTCGCCTCGCGGAACCGTGTCGGTTAACACAGCCAAACGCAGTGGAGGATGCGGTGCGGGGGCGACGGGACGGGGATCGCCAGATCGGGCCGGAACCACAAGCGTGGCGCGACCCGGAAGGCGTCGGCGAGGGGGAGCAGGGCGGCCGCGGCGGGGTCGCCCTCGGCGCTGACCGGGGGCGGCGGCTTGAGCCAGTCCAACTCGTAGCAGCAGCACCGCGAGGGCGGCGTAGGCTCCGGAGGGACCGGCGCGGGCTTCTCCCGATCCGGACAACCACACAAGTCGCAGCAACCCGCGTGTTCCTCGGCGGACGACGGCTCAGCCCGCGCGGGCCGGACAATGCTGCACCAGCCCGGCGGCAAAACCAGGTTGATGCAGCACAGCACGGCCAGGAGTCGAAGCCCCGCCATACGGGAAGAATACCTCTTGCTTCGCGGCGGAACAAGCCCTCTACCGCCGAACTTGGTATTCGCGCGCATCGGCCGGCCCGCCCGGCTATGCGCCCCCGACACCGGCCGTTCGCCGGAAGGCCGGGAAACTCCGGCCCCCTGTTCTCGCGGGGCGCAGGGTAACGCGGTAAACGCCGCTATGCGCTGCACTCCGTCAGGGGCCACGGCTCGCCGCGTCACCCCGCCGTACTCACACCTTCCAGTCGGACGGCCCGACCGTTTGCACCATACTGCCCGGGTCCGCAGACGCCGGCACGACCACCTCCATGATTTTCCCGATTCAGGCGGGGCTGTCAACAGAATTCTGACCGGATTTTGAGCCACCCGCCGGCGGTCGTTCCAACGCTGTTTCTTCCGGTCGAGTCGGGATTCCTCAGACGTGGGGTGTCACTCTCGGCCAGAACCAATCACCCCGGCTTGAGCGACGGCCCGGGCGGCTCGCATTCCGGCCGGCGGCAGGGTACTAATGGGGTATCCCGCCCGCCGACCGGAGACCGCTCATGGCCGCCCGCCACGTCGAACACGTCGAGATGTCCGGGCACATCGTCGACTCGCTCCTGCTCCCGAAGGTGCTCGACGCCATCCTCTCCCGCGGGGCCGAGTACCACATCCAGGAGTTCCGCGTCGGGGCCCGGCAGGACGACCCGTCCTACGCCCGGATCGAGGTCCGGGCCGACGCGCCGGCCGTCCTCGAAAGCGTCCTGGCCGAGATCCACCCGCACGGGGCCGTCCCGGTCCACCCGGCCGACTGCACGGTCGCCGTCGCCGACCTCGCCGGGGCGTTCCCGGACGGGTTCTACTGCTCGACCAACTTCCGCACCGAGGTCCGGCTCGGCGGCGAGTGGGTCGGGGTCGAGGACCAGGAGATGGACTGCGGGGTGGTCATCGACCCGGAGGGCGGGGCGGCCCGGTGCGTGCCGATGGTCGGGGTGCGGGCCGGGGACAAGGTGGTCGTCGGCCGGCGAGGCATCCGGGTCTTCCCGCCGGAGAGCGCCGGCAAGCGGCACGACCTGTTCGAGTTCATGACCAGCGCGGTGTCGAGCGAGAAGCCGAAGGCGGTCAGCGTCCGGGAGATCGCTGCCGCGATGCGGCGGACGAAGGCGGCCGGCGAGAAGATTCTGGCGGTGCTGGGGCCGGCGGTCGTCCACACCGGCGGCGGCGAGCTGGTCGCCAAGCTCATCCGGGATGGGTATCTGCACGTCCTGTTCGCCGGCAACGCCCTGGCCACCCACGACATCGAGCAGGCGTTCTACGGGACCAGCCTGGGCGTCTCGCTGGAGAAGGGCCTGCCCACCGACGAGGGCCACGAGCACCACCTGCGGACGATCAACTCGATCCGCCGGGTCGGCGGGATCAAACAGGCCGTCGCGGCCGGGCGGCTGACGAGCGGGATCATGTACGAGTGCGTGAAGCGGGACATCCCGTATGTGCTGGCCGGGAGCATCCGGGATGACGGCCCCTTGCCGGACGTGGTGACGGACGTGATCCAGTCCCAGGACGCGATGCGGCGGCTCATCCCCGGGGTCGGGTTCTGCCTGATGGTGGCGACGACCCTGCACAGCATCGCCGTCGGGAATCTCTTGCCGGGATGGGTGCGGGTGGCGTGCGTGGACATCAGCCCGGCGACGGTGACGAAGCTGATGGACCGGGGCAGCACGCAGACCGTCGGGATCGTGTCCGACGCCGAGCCGTTCCTGCGGGCTTTGGTGGCCGAACTCGACAAGGCGGGTGCGGCGTGAGCAAGCCGTTCGACGCGACCGCAAAGGTGCTATTTGAGGCCGACCCGCGGGGATGGGCGGCGTTCCTGGGCGTGGACCGTCCGGCGGACCGCCTGCGGGTCATCGACTCGGACCTGTCGGCGGTCAGCCTGGCGGCCGATAAGGTGCTGCGGGTGGAGGACGACCCGCCGTGGCTGTTGCACGTCGAGTTCCAGTCGGACTGGGACCGCTGGCTGCCGCGGCGGTTCCTGGCGTACAATGCGGTGCTGGCCGAGAAGCACCAGCTGCCGGTGGCAACGGTCGTCGTGTTGCTCGCCCCGCCGTCCCGGACGGTCGGGCTGACCGGGCATTACGTCTCGGCCCCGCCGTTCGGCCCGCCGACCGAGTTCGGGTATACTGTGGTGCGGGTGTGGGAGGTGCCGGCCGACCGACTGCTGGCCGGTCCGCTGGCCCTGGTCCCACTTGCCCCGGTCGCGGCTTCCGCGGGGCCGGACGTGCTCCCCCGGGCGGTCCGTCGGGTGGCCGGGGAAGCCGACCCGGCCG
Organism: Gemmataceae bacterium; assembly: GCA_019747685.1. GTDB lineage: Bacteria > Planctomycetota > Planctomycetia > Gemmatales > Gemmataceae > Urbifossiella. Next base: position 4,630 of record JAIEQN010000358.1, on the reverse strand, counting down.
GGGTCGACAACCTGCTCGCGGCGATCGGCTTCCTCCTCCAACTGAGGTACGGGACGATGCAAGCCGGCGACCTGCTCCGCCAGTTCCCCGAGGCCCGCGAGTTCGGGGCGTTCCGGACGTTCCTGGAGGAGGGCCGGGCCGAGGGCCGGGCCGAGGGCCGGGCCGAGGGCCGGGCCGAGGGCCGGGCCGAGGGCCGGCGCGACCAACTCTTGTCTCTCGGCCGGGAGAAGTTCGGTCCCCCGACCCCGGAGCAGGAGGCGCAGGTGAACGCGGTGGCGGACCTCGCCCGGCTCGACGAGTTGGCGAAGAAGGTACTCCGCGCGGCCACCTGGGACGAGTTGCTCAAGCCGGAGTGAGGCGGCCATGCAGCCCCGCATCCTGATGTGCCCGCCGGACCACTACGGGATCGAGTACGAGATCAACCCGTGGATGAACCGGTCCCTCGGGGCCGTCCGCGAACTCGCCTACCACCAGTGGCGGGCGCTCCGGGATGCTCTCGTCGGCCTCGGCGTCACGGTCGAGGTGTTGACTCCCCAACCGGGCCTGCCGGACCTCGTCTTCACCGCCAACGCCGGGCTCGTCTTCCGCGGCCGGTTCCTGTCCAGTCGGTTCCGGCACGAGGTCCGGGCCCGGGAGTCGCCCGTCTTCGACGCCTGGTTCGCCGCCCACGCCTTCGGGGTCGAGCACCTGCCCGAGACGATGTACCACGAGGGGGCCGGGGACGCCCTGTTCTGCGGCGACGACCTCTTCGCCGGCTACCGCACCCGGTCGGACGCGGCCGCCCACCAGTGGGTCGGCAACGCCCTCGGGGTCCGGGTTCTGCCGGTCGAGTTGGTCAACCCCCGCTACTACCACCTCGACACCTGCTTCTGCCCGCTCGCCCCGGGGGTCGCCCTGTACCACCCGGATGCCTTCGACGCCTACGGCCGGAAGGTGCTGACGGGCCACGTCCCGAAGCTGATCGCCGTCGGCGAGGACGAGGCCGCCCGGTTCGGGTGCAACGCGGTGGTGGTCGGCAAGACGGTGGTCCACAACAGCCGGTGCCCGCAACTCGCCGCCGACCTGGCGGCCGCCAGGTTCCGGTCGATCGAGGTCGAGCTGGACGAGTTCCTGAAGGCCGGCGGCAGCGCGAAGTGCCTGACCCTCCGGCTCGACGGGGAGGAGGCGGCCGGGTGGAAGTACCGGCCGGCGGCATGAATCGGACCCGGGGTTTCGCCCCGGGCTATGCTGTGTGACCCCTTCGGGGTCGGGCGGATGGTCCGCCCCGCAGCCTGAAGGGCTGCCACACCGTAGCCCGGGGTGCAACCCCGGGCCCGGGGTTGCGGATGGGGTCAGTACTGGAACACCACCCGCGGCGGCGGCTTGTTCCCCCGGCGTTCGAGCCCGGCTCGGCCGACCATCGCCAGGACGACGGCGAGGTGCAGGAGCACGACCAGGTAGAACCACGTCGTCCGCTCCAGGTTGAACCGGGCCAGCTCCTGGTCCCGCTCGTCGGCCAGCAGGACCGGGTCGACCGGCTTGCCGCCGGCCTGGGCCTCCAGCCGCTTCGACACCACGTCCCCGGCGAACTGCTTCAGGTACCGCTCCAGCCCGAACCCGTTGGCCGCCTGGATCAGCACCAACAACAGGGCCGCGGTCGCCAGCCCGGCCAGGACCGGAATGCGGTACGGCCAGGCCGCCGCCACCCAGTGCAGGGACGGCGGCAGCCGGCGGCGGTCGACCGTGGCCACCAGCCGCTCGGCCCAGGCCACCGCCACCGCCAGCACCAGGGCCAGGAAGTACGGCAGCATCACCTCCCAGTCCGACCGCACGCTCCCCCGGATGTCGTCCGGCCAGACCATCTGGGCCCGGGTCGCCTCCGGGGCCTTCAGCCGCCGCTCCAGCTCGGCGTTCCGGTACGGGTACCCGGTCAGGGCCCGCCACCCGCTCTGGGCGTACATGGCGGTCCCGCCGACGTAAGAGCCGACCCAGTCGAACACGCTGAGCAACAGGATCAGGGTCAGCCCGACGGCCGGCACCCAGGCCAGCCCCTTCGGCGACACGCTGAACCCGATCGACCGGCGGTAGCCCGGCGGCACCCCCGGCACCGGCGGTTCCGGGGGCAGCGGGGCTTCGAGCGGGGCCGCCGGCGGGACGAACCCCGGCGGCGTGTGCGGTTCGGGCATCGGGGCGGGCTCCGGCGGGGTCGGGCTGGTCGGCGGCGCGGCGACCACCGGGTTGTACCGGGCCGGGACCGGGAACACCGTCCCGCACGACGGGCACGGGGTCGAGGTGCCGGCCGCCTCGTCCGGGACGGACACCGACTTGAAGCAGTTCGGGCAGAAGATCTGGATCACGGGCAGGCGTTCCGGGAAGTCAGGGGCGGGACTCGAGGTCGCGGAAGACGGCCGGCAGGTGGTCCGGCAGGTCGGCGGCGGTCAGGGCGGTCTCGCCGAGGGCGGCGGCCGCCAAGTCGCCGGCCCGGCCGTGGACCCACGTCCCGAGGACGGCCGCGTCGAACGGCGGCAAACCCTGGGCCAGCAGGGCGGCGATCAGTCCGGTCAGCACATCCCCGGTCCCGCCGGTGGCCATCCCGGGGTTGCCGGTGGTGTTCCGGTAGACCCGCCGGCCGTCGGTGACGACCGTGCCGCTCCCCTTGAGCAGCAGGACGACCCCGAACCGGCCGGCGAACGATACGGCCGCCTTCCGCCGGTCGGCCTGGACCTCGGCGACCGGCATGCCGGCCAGCCGGGCGAACTCGCCGGGGTGCGGCGTGAGCAACAGCGGCACCGACCGGTTGCGGAAGGCGGGGGTGAACGGGGCCAGGGCGTTCAGCCCGTCGGCGTCCACCACCGTCGGCTTGCCGGGCAGTTCCCGGGCCACCCGGCGGGCCAGGGCGAACGCCTCGGGGGTCTGACCCAGCCCCGGCCCGACGGCCACCGCGTTGGCCCCCTCGGCCAGCTCGATCACCTGCCGGGCCGCGGCGTCGGCGTCGTCCGGCAGGCCGGCGGTCAGATAGCACGGGTTGCCGGCCGCGACCACCGGCTGAACCGCCGCGGGGCAGGCGACCCGGACCAGCCCGGCCCCGCCCCGCAGGGCGGCCCGGCCGCACAGCACCGCCGCCCCGGCCATGTCCCGGCTGCCGGCGACGATCAACGCCGTCCCATACGTCCCTTTGTGCCCGTCTGGCTTCCGCCGGGGCCACGGGGGCAACTCGCCGATCGGGGTGACGTGCGCCATGCGGACGGTTATACCGGGGAACCGGCCCGCCGGCCGCGACCGTCTAACCTCGGGGGTACGCGGATGACAGGACTGCCGATGTACCAGGCGGCGAAGAAGCGGGGGCGGTCGGACCGGGTGCGGAAGGGGCTGGCCCCGAAGCCGAACGGCCGGTCGGCCGACTTCATCATGGCCGGGTTCGCCACCGGCTGCCAGCTCGCGTGCGGCTACTGCTATGTGGCCCGCCACCGGGCATTCGGCAACCCGCTGGAGACGTACTCGAATCTCGATGCGATCCTAGCCGCCACCAAGCGGCACTGGCAGCGGCTGCCGACGAAGGAGCCGAACCAGGTCGACCCTAAGTACTGGGTGTACGACATCGGCGAGAACACCGACTGCCTGACGCCCGCCGTCCGGCCGCTGACCCTCCGGACCCTCGACTACTTTTTCGCCGAGACCCAGGCCAAGCCGACCTTCGCCACCAAGGTCGCCGGCGGGGCGCTACTGCCGGAGCTGACCGGCCCGGAGCGGGGCATGGCCCGCGTCCGGGCCAGCCTGATGCCGGCCGCCCTGGCGCGAGTGGTCGAGGCCGGGACCAGCCCAGTCCCGGCCCGGATCGCGGCCGTCAACGAGTGGGTGGCCCGCGGCTACGAGGTCCACCTGAACTTCTCCCCGGTCGTCGCCACGCCGACCTGGGAGGCCGACTACGCCGCGTTGTTCGGGCAGATCGACCGGACACTGACCGCGGAGGCCAAGGCCCAGGTCAAGGCCGAGGTGATCTTCCTGACCCACCACCCCCGGGCCCACGAGTTGAACCTGTCCTGGAACCCGGAGGCCGAGGCCGTCCTGTGGGACCCCGCCCGGCAGGAAGGGAAGACCACCCACCGGGGCGACGGCGACGTGGTCCGCTACAGGGCGTTCGGGGTCAAGAACCGGCTGGTCGAGACCTTCCGCCGGCTGCTGGCCGACCACCTCCGGTACTGCCCGATCCGGTACATCTTCTGACCGACCTTCCGGCCGGAGTCCGGCCCGGGTACAACTTGGGCTGCCCGCGAGGCCCGACCATGACACCGACTGCCACGCCACTCCCGGCCCCGACCGTCGCGCCGCCGGCCGCCGCTCCGGTCGCCCCGACCCCGCCGGCCGTGACCCCCACCCCGCCGCCCGCCCGGTTCGCCTTCCGGACCCCGGTCACGCTCCGCCCGTTCACGGTCGCCGAGTACGACAAGATGATCGAGGTCGGCATTCTGGGCAAGTACGATCCGGTCGAACTCCTCGAAGGGTACGTGGTACTCAAGATGTCCCGGAACCCGCCTCACGATGGCAGTGTGATGGCCACCTTCCGCCGACTCGAACGACTAGGGTCTGTCTCGTAAATCGGGTCCGGGTACAACGGGCGGTGAGGACGCCCGCCTCGCCGGAGGACCCGGAC
>JAIEQN010001021.1 GCA_019747685.1 Gemmataceae bacterium | reverse complement strand
CCCCGCCGGGGCCGGCAGGAACTCCCGCGAGTACTCGGCCGTCAGGTCGATGACGGCCACCGGCCGGAGGTCCGGGCCGACGAACCGGAACCCGAGCCAGCTCCGCAGCCCCGGGAAGTCGGTGGCGACGACGACGATCCGGGTCTTCTGCCCGCGATACCCCTTGGCGTGGAAGGCCCCGAGGCGGGCGGCCGCGAGCAGCTTGTCCGCCGTCGGGGCGTCCGGCCCCGGCGTCACCGGCCCGACCGTCTCCGTCGCCCGTGTCGGCCGGCGGAGGTAGACGACCCCCGGCTCGCCGGCGAACGCCTCCGCGTCGGCGGGCTTCAGGAAGTCGATGGTCAGAACCTGCCCGGCCGCCCCTTCGAGGGTGGCCGACACGCCGCCCGGCCCGGTGTACACGGCCCGCAGCCGGGTCCGCAGGGCGTCGAGCTCGGTCACGTCCGGCCGGTGGTCGTACACCACCTCGGCCCGGACCGGCTTGCCGGCCGCCGCCGGGTCGTCCAGCACGGCCCGCAGGCCGGGGGTGAACTTGGCCCGGTTGTCCGCCACCGCCTGCGGGGAGAACGGGGTCAGCGGCGGGTCGGGCAGCAGCTCGACCCACCGGACCGGGATGGTGTCCCGGAGCGGGGCCGGCAGGATGGCCGCCGGGGCGTCCGGCGCGAACCAGCCGGCCGGCTCCTGCCGCAGGTCCTTGAGCAGCCGGGACACGTTCCCGGCCGGGAGGTCGCCCCGGACCAGGGAGTACCCGGCGGTGTCGTACCCGACCGCCTCCCGGAACCCGAGCCGGCCGAGCTGGGCGACGACCTGCCCGTGCAGCCGCTGCTGGTCGACCGGGAGGTAGCCCGTCGGCAGGCCGATCCGGAGAGATACTGGCTGGGCCTGGTCGTCCGGCAGCTTGAAGCCGGTCGGCTGGAACAGGACCGTCCGGACCCGCGGGTCCTTGAGCAGGTCGAGGACGTTCCGGGACGGGATGGTCCCGGCCATCCGCTCGGCCGTCGGGTCGAGGATGTCGGTCTCGTCGTCCGGCAGGCGGGTCCGGACGAAGCCGATCTTGTCGAGGTAGGCGGTCAGCTCGCGGAACTCGCGGACCCGCTCGGTCCGGTCGGCCCGGATGCGGTAGCGGAACTGGACCTCGACCGTTTCCGGCCGGGGCGGGTACTTGACCTGGGCGGCGGCCGGCCCGGCGATGAACAGGGCGAGCAGGGCGGCGACACCGGCCCGGCGGGCGGAGGGACGAGCGGGGATCATGGTCCGTCACCTGTGCGGGGCAAGCCTTGCCGACACCCGACCGGGGGAAGTATGCCCGGCGGTCGGTCCGGCGGTTGTGTAGGAAGTGGCCCGGGCGGCGGGATTCACGGCCGACGGGGCGGACAAACCGGAAGGGGCCACAGATTCCGAAAAGACTGGCCCGCAGATGACGCAGACTCCGGCGCAGATCGAAAACAGATCGGACCAATCAAATCAATTGTTCTGATCTGGGTTCCATCTGCGCCGGAGTCTGCGTCATCTGCGGGCCAGTCTTTTCTTCCCTCCTACTTCACCCGGTCCGGGGTGAGCTTACCGAGGTTGTCGAACAACCGGACCAGGGAGTTCATCAGCTTGACGAAGTCGCCCTCGTGCAGGCTCTCGTTCGGGGCGTGGGCGTTACTGGCCGGGTCCTCGATCCCCATGAGCAGCGCCGGGGCACCCCCGAACAGGTCCGACAGCGGGCCGACGAACCCGATGCTCCCGCCGCAGCCGATGCCGACCGGGTCCCGGTCGAACCCGGTCCGCATGGCCGCCAGGGCGGCCTCGAACGCCGGCCCGTTCGGGTCGGTCATCCACCACTTCACCGGCGGCCCGTAGGGCGTCACCTTCACCTCCGCCCCCCACGGCGGGTCGGCGGTGAAGAACGCCGCGAGCTGGTCGAACACCTGCCGCGGGTCCTGGTCCGGGACGATCCGGCAACTGACCAACGCCGTCGCCTTCGGCAGCACCTGGTTCGACGCCCCCTTGATGCTGCTGGCCTCCTGGGCGATGACGGTGACGGCCGGCCGCCGCCAGGTCTGCTCGTACTCGGTGAACCCGTCCTCCGTGGCGAACCGGGCCGACGGCACCACCCCCAGCTCGTGCCGCAGCTTGTCGGCCTCGAACGGGAGCTTGCGGAAGGCGGCCCGCTCCTTCTCGGTCAGCGGCCGGACCTGGTCGAGCAGGGCCGGCACGGCCGGCTGGCCGTCGCCCCGGTAGAGCCGGCCGAGGACGTGGTTGAGGGCGACGGCGGCGTCCGGAATCGCCCCCCCGCCCATCCCGCTGTGGACCGGCAGCCGGGCCGTCGTCACCCCCACCTGGACGGCCACGATCCCCCGGAGCGAATACGTGATGCTCGGGATGCCGACCTGGATGTTCTCGGTGTCGCAGACGACGATCACGTCCGACTTGATCCGGTCCCGGTACACGTCGAAGAACTTCAGCAGGTTCTTCGAGCCGACCTCCTCCTCGCCTTCCACCAGCATCTTGACGTTGCACGGCAGGTGGTTGGTGGTCTTGCGGTAGGCGGCGATCGCCCCGAGAAAGGCGGAGATGGCCCCCTTGTCGTCGGCCGCCCCGCGGGCGTACAGCCGGCCGTCCCGGCGGGTCAGCTTCCACGGGTCGCTCTTCCACTGCTCGACGTAGTTGATCGGCTGCACGTCGTGGTGGGCGTACAGGAAGACGGTCGGCCTGCCGGGGGCGTCGAGCCACTCGCCGTAGGCGTAGGGCAGGGACTGCCCGACCCGCAGCACGTCGACGTTGTGCAGCCCGGCGTCCCGCATCTGGGCGGCCGTCAGGGCGGCCGTCCGGTCGATCTCGGGGATATGCTCGCCGTCGGTCGAGATGCTCGGGATGGCGACCAGCTCGCCCAGCCCGCGGACGATCCCGTCGTGGTTGCGTGAGAGCCAGTCGAGGGCCTGTTGCATCGCGTTCCTCCGTGCCCCGGGGACGCCTTCACTGTACCCTGGAGGGGGCCGGGGGTAAACCCGCCCGCGGCCCCCACCGGAGGTACGCCGATGCTCCCGACCCTGTTCGTCGCCCTGGCCCTCGCCCCGGCCGACGACGCCCGCCCGCAGAAGCCCTCGGACGACCAGCTCAAGGAGTTCGCTGCGGAACTGAAGTGGGCGGATGCCGGCGAGGCGAAGAAGGCCGTCCGCACCGTCCTGGCCGACCAGGTGGCGGCGTGGAACAAGGGCGACCTGGACGGGTTCATGGCCGGGTACTGGGACAGCCCGGACCTGTTCTTCATCTCCGGCGGTAAGGCGGTGAAGGGGTTCAAGGCCCTGAAGGAGCGGTACGACACCAACTACCGCGGCGAGGGCAAGGAGATGGGCAAGCTGGCGTTCAGCGACATCGAGACGGTATCCCTCGGTCCGACGGCGGTACTCGTCCGCGGGAAGTGGGAGGTGACCACCACGAAGGAAACCGTCGGCGGGTGGTACTCCCTCGTCTTCCGCAAGATCGGCGGCTTGTGGAAGATCGTCCACGACCACACGTCGAAGTAGGGTGCCTCGGACCCGGGGCGTTGCCCCGGGCTATGGTGTGCCAGCCCTTCAGGCTGGGGTGGTTGGACGGGCCGCCGGCTGAAGGCCGGCCACAGCATAGCCCGGGGCAACGCCCCGGGTCGGGAAGAGAAAAAACCGAATCGGAGGCCCTGACCCGGCCACCGAATGGGTGGAGGTGCGACGTGGGCCGAGGGCTGATCGCCCGGTGGCTGCGGGGCCGGCCGGTCGAGGCCGGCGAGCCGGTGCCGGACGCGGAATTACTGGCCCGGTTTGCCGGGGCCGGCGACGAGGCCGCGTTCGAGCTGCTCGTCTGGCGGCACGCGGCGATGGTCCTCAGCGTCTGCCGACGGATCGTCCGGGACGACCACCTGGCCGAGGACGCCTTCCAGGCGGTGTTCCTGGTGCTGGCCCGGAAGGCCGGGAGCGTCCGCGGGGCGAACCTGGCCGGGTGGCTGTTCCGGGTGGCCCGGCGGGTGTCGTCCCGGGCCCGGCGGCAGGCCGAGCGGCGGGCGAGGTGGGAAGCCCCGCTGACCGCCGACGTGGCCGGCCCTCCCCTGCCCTGCCCGGCCGAGGGCCGCGAGGAACTCGCGGTCCTCGACGAGGAGGTGGCCCGGCTGCCGGAGCGGTTCCGGCTGCCGGTGCTGCTCTGCTACCTCGGCGGCCGGACGACCGAGGATGCGGCCCGCGTCCTCGGCTGCCCGCGGGGCACGGTCCTGTCCCGACTGGCCACGGCCCGGCAGCGGCTCGCGGCCCGGCTCACCCGCCGCGGGGTGACGCTCCCGGCCGGCGTCCTCGGGACGGTCGCCGTGCCGTCGGTCAGCGGGGTGGTGCCGCCGACGGTCCACGCGTCGCTGTCCTTCCTGGCGGCCGGTTCGCGCCACACCACCTCCAACTCGATCTTCCTCGCCAACGGAGCCTTAACGACCATGAGACTTCAACCCATCCTGGCGGCCGCGGTCGTCATACTACCCGCCGGCCTGTTCGGCGGGTACGCGCTGCTCGCCGGCCCCGCCGACGGCCCGGTGACGGCGCGGGCCCCCGACCCCCCTCAAGGCGAGCCCGTGCCGCCGAGATCGGAGACGACGGCCGCCAAGGCCGACCGCCCGACCGCCCCGGCCGGCGAGGACGCGGCCCGGAAGCGCTTACAAGACGCGGACCAGGACCTCGCCCGTCGGATCGCCCAACTGGACGACGAGATCGCCCAGGATTACATCGCCGCCGCCCAACGGGCGATCCAGTTCGAGGCCGAGCGGAAGGTCCATGAGGTGACGGATCCGCTGTATCAGGACATCTATCGCCGACGGCTGGCGGACGCCATTCCGAAGAACGAGGCGGCCCGGCTGGTCAAGTCGCTCCCGATCGACAACAGCGAGCCGGGGCGAGACGATCGAGCCAGGGCCCGGCAGGATGCCGACGCGGTGCTGTCGTCCACGGTCATGGAAATCGAGACCGCCCACCAGGGGTTGAAGCAACTCGCGGAGCAACAGGCCCGCCTGGAGGCTGGCCGACGGGCACTGACGGACCCGAACCGCCCGCAGGCCCGGGCGGTGAAGGCCCGTGAGCAAGAACGGGACGCCTTACTCGCGGTGCAGCGAGCGGTCCGTGCGGAACTGCTCCGCTCGCAGTACGGGCTGCCGGAGCACCTGTCACCGTCGGGCGGGGGTCACGACGTCAAACCGGCGGACATCGCGCGGGGGCTGGAGGAATTGCGGCGGGAAGTGCGGGAGCTGAAACGAAAGTAGGGAGGACCGTCGGGCCGGCCGGAGGCGGGGACGCTGCCAGACCCCAACCGCCGAACCGGCCCGACGCGGTCGCTCCCACACGAGAGGGCTGCCACCTCTCACCCGATACGATGCGCGCCGGACACCGGTTATTGCCCGGCCCCCCGAACTTTTTCCCCTTGCGTCCGGAAGCCGATGCGGGATCATGGGTTCGGCCCGCACAATTTTCGGGAGCCCCATCGATGCCTCACCCCTCCCGCCGCTCATTCCTCGCGTCCTCGCTGGCGATCTCGGGGGGCTTACGCCCCCCGCTCGCCGGGGCTGACTCAGGGGGCTTACGCCCCCCGCTCGGGTCGCCCAAGTTTCGTCTCGGCCTCGTCACCTACAACGTGCCGAAGGACTGGGACCTTCCGACCGTCCTCAAGGTCTGCCGGGAGGTCGGGATCGCGGCCGTGGAGTGCCGGACCACTCACAAACACGGCGTCGAGCCGAACCTGACCATCGACCAGCGGAAGGACGTGCGGAAGCGGTTCGCCGACAGCGGCGTCGTCTTCTGGGGGAGCGGCACCACCTGCGAGTTCCACAGCGAGGACCCGCTCACGGTCGAGTTCAACATCAAGCGGTGCCGGCACTTCATCGAGCTGGTCCACGACCTCGGTGGCAAGGGGGTGAAGGTCCGCCCGAACGGGGTGCCGCAGGGGGCCGACCCCGCGCAGACGTTCGACCAGATCGGCCGGGCGCTGCGGGCGTGCGGCAAGGCGGCGGCCGACGCCGGGGTGGAAATCTGGGTCGAGGTCCACGGGGCGGTGACGGCCGAGCCGAAGAACATGCGGGCCATCATGGACGCCTGCGGCCACCCGTCGGTCGGCGTCACCTGGAACTCGAACGGCACCGACCTGGACGAGAAGAAAAGCATCGGCCCGGGGTTCGAGCTGCTCAAGCCGTTCATCCGGTCGTGTCACATCAACGACCTGGAAAACGACGCGAAAGGGACTTACCCGTACCGCGACCTGTTCCGCCGGCTGGCCGGCATCGGGTACGACCGGTACACGCTCTGCGAGGTCGGCCGGAGCTACGACGTGGCCGCCGGGACGGAGTTCCTGAAGGGCTACAAGCGGCTGTGGGAGGAGTTGGTTGCGGGGTAGGAAAGACTGGCCCGCAGATGACGCAGACTCCGGCGCAGATGAAGCCGGATCAGAACAATTGGTTTGATTGGTCCGATCGGTTCTCGATCTGCGGCGTGGTCTGCGTCATCTGCGGGCCAGTCTTTTGTTCTACCACTCGGCCTCGCCGCCGAACCCGACCGCCGGCCGCTCCGCGGCCTTCGCCGCCGACCGGGCCTTGAGGATCAGCTCGGCCAGCTCGAAGTCGTCCTTGGTGGTGATCTTGAAGTTGGTCGGCGACCCCGGCACCACCGTCACCGGATGCCCGGCGGCCTCGACCAACTGGGCGTCGTCGGTGATCGCCGGGCCGAGTTCGGCCCGCCGGGCGTAGGCCTCTGCGAGCCAGTCCCGGCGGAACACCTGTGGCGTCTGAGCCTGCCACAGCCCGGCCCGCGGGACTGTCCCGGTGATCCGGCTCGTCGCCGGGTCGACCCGCTTCAGCGTATCGGCCACCGGAACGGCCGGCATCGCCGCCCCGTGTTCCCGGGCCGCCGCGAACACCGCCGAGACGAGCCGCTCCGTCCCGAGCGGCCGGACGGCATCGTGGACGGCCACGAACTCGACGGATTCCGGCACCCGGGCCAGGGCGTTGGCCACCGACTCGAACCGCTCGGCCCCGCCGTCCACCACCTCGGCGTTGGCGAACGCGATCACCCCGCCGAACCGGCTGCGGAAGTCGGCCCGGTCGTCCGGGGCGATCACCAGGTAGACCTTCGACACGTCGTCCCGGGTCCAGAACAGCTCGCACGCCCGCTGCCAGACCGGCCGGCCGTCGAGGCCCAGGAACGGCTTCTTCTCGATCCCCCCGAACCGGCTCGACCGGCCGGCCGCCGGGACGATCACCGCGACCCGTGACATGGCTCGCCCTCGACGAGGTGCAAGGCCCGTTGTAGCGACTCCCGCCACCGGGAGACGGACTCGGCCCGGTCGGCGAGGTCGCGGCCGGCGGCATCGGCCAGGTCGGCGACGGCGGCGAGGCGGTGACCCCAGTCCGCAGGGGCGTCCGTCGGGGAGGACGGATCATGCACGCCCACCCCGACGGCCGGCGCGTCGGCGGTCAACTCGCCCCGCCAGCGGGCCTCGTACTCGTCGAGGGCGGCGAGGGCGGTGGCGGCGGCGCGGTCGATGGCGGCCAGGGCGGTGGGCCAGTCGGCGGTGGGCATGGATTTCCCGCGGGGAGGGCCGGGCGCGGCAAGCTGCGCGGGCTTGTAACCCCGCCCGGCCCGGCGGGAAAGGG
>JAIEQN010000921.1 GCA_019747685.1 Gemmataceae bacterium | reverse complement strand
CGGCCCGGGCTACCACGCCTACGGGTACAACTACGTCAAGCAACTCCCGGCGTGATCCGCCAGGAAGGTCACACAGCAACACGCAGGGTCGTGCGCCCGTCTGGGTGGCCGGGGCAGAGTCCTCGATGCCCCGGCCACCGAAACCAAATCGACCCGTTACGGCCCACCCACCGAAATCACGCGGCACGAGCCGAGATGTTTGTGCTACTCTGCCGCTGTCAGTGGACCGGCGGGCGGCCCGGGTGCCCGAAAATGCTGGCCGGCGGGGGTCGGTTTCCCGGATCGAACCGGGTGAGGTTGGCGGGTCGTGTCCCTGTTGTTGGTCGCACGGATACCCCCTGCCGGAGCGTTGCCCACGTAGGCCGGAATGCCCGTCCCACCGAACAGGAACCCGATCGGCCGGGGTGTCGTTGAGGGCCGGCGTGAACCGGTTTGTCAGGGTTCTCCCCGGACGTGTTTTTCCGCGCTATTGTCTTGCGTAGGAGCGCCGTAACCCGTACCTTGAGCACGAATGATTCGGCCGGACTGACCCGGCCGGAGCTTGCCCCGGGGTTCCCGACCGAGTCCCGCGTCGCCCTTGTGACCCCGCCGGGCTGAACCGGTGGGTAACCCGTTGCCCGGTTCCGGTGCCCGAGAGTCCCACCACGGAGCGTTATGAGCACCTTGCTGACTCCCCCCGTGCGGACACCCCAACCGTCCCCTGCCTCTGATGATTCGTGGCCGGAAATCGATCGGCTGACGGCCGACGCGGTGGTCGACTTGGCGGCCGGGCCGACCTGGTACTCGGCCGTCAAGGTCTTGTTCGACTATGTGGCCGCGCTGCTGCTGCTGCCGGTCGCCCTGCCGCTGATTGCCCTGGCCGCCCTGGCGATCAAGCTGACCTCGCCCGGGCCGGTGTTCTACACCCAGACCCGGCTGGGGCTGAACGGCCGGTGGTACAAGATTCTGAAGCTCCGCACGATGGAGCACAACTGCGAGGCCAAGACCGGCATCCAGTGGTCGCAGAAGGGCGACGCCCGGATCACCCCGGTCGGCAAGCTGCTCCGCAAGACCCACCTGGACGAGCTGCCGCAGCTGTGGAACGTGCTGACGGGGGACATGAGCCTGGTCGGCCCGCGGCCGGAGCGGCCGGAGGTCATCGCCGCCAAGGGGCTGGAGCGGCTGGTCCCGGGCTACCGGCACCGGCTGATGGTCCGGCCGGGGGTGACCGGGCTGGCCCAGGTGCAGCTCCCGGCCGACACCGACATCACCAGCGTCCGGTACAAGGTGGTGTACGACCTGTACTACGTCGAGCACCAGAGCCTGACGCTGGACCTGCGGCTGATCCTGGCGACGCTGGCGAAGGCGGCCGGGCTGAAGCCGGGCCTGATCCGCCGGCTGTTCGTCCTGCCGGGCCGGCGGACGGTGGCCACCCTATTCCGGACGAAGGTGGTCGAGGTCCCCCCGGTCGGTGGGTGTCTGGGCGGGCTCCAGCCGGCCTGACGCCGGCCCCCTGACGACGCAGGCCAATTCCCGGGCCCGGCACGGTCGACGTGCCGGGCCCGGTCGTTTCCACCGATCAACGTCAGTTCCCGCCCCGGTCGATCTCCCGGAGCCGGTCCAACTCCTCGGTCGGCACCATCTCGGCTCGGCCTCGGGGATGAAGTAGCCGAGGAACTTGCCGCCCGGACCGCGGAACACGACCGGCTCGGGAGCCGTGGTTAACTTCGCGATGAGGTCGGGGTCGGTGATGTCGACCGACATGGGAAACTCCTCCGGGCCTGCCCCCATCCTACCATCGGCCCGCCACCGGCCACCGGTGTGACGCCGCCGGGGTGGTACCTCGGTTGGGTGGCACGGGCAGGAATGCCTGTGCCACCAGAACCCAAACCGAGACATGACTGGCGCCGGCGCCGGGGCGGTGGCCGTACGGTTTTTGACGCCGGGTGGCCGCGGCATCACCCGGCCTGAACCGACCGGCCGCGGCCGTTCGCCCGGGCTGACACCTCTCGCCCGGCGGCGGAAAACGCCCGGATTTCCGGCCGGTTTTTCAACCCGCCTCGCGCCGGGCGGTTGCCCGCCGGGCGATCGTAAACTTTCCTTCTCCTACTGTCCGACCGCCCGACGCCCGGCGCACCCGGATGTTAACTCCCGGGGGTGCCGCGGCCCGCCGAGAGCTCACCCGATGCCCCTGCCCCCCCCCCGCCGGCTCGTCGTCGCCGCCGCCGACCCCCGCCTGACCCAGGCCGTCCAGGCCCACCTTACCCGGGCCGTCGGGTTCGCCCCGCCGGTCGTCCGGTTCGACGACGTGCCCCACCTGCTCGCCCCGGACGCCGACGGCGACATCCTCCTGGTCGCCGCGGCACCGGCCGACGCCGCGGCCATCGAGACGGTCGTTCGGGAGGCCAAGGCCCAGCAGTACCCGGCCGGGTTCGCCCTGCTGGAGTGCGACCCGGCCGGCGGCCGGCACCGGTACGACCACCTGGCCCCGTACCTCTCCGGCCGGTGGGCGTGGCCCCAGCAGGCCCCGGAGCTGGCCGTCTGGGCCCGGCAGGTGGCCACCGCCCCCGGGCCGGGGTTCGCCGACCCGGCGGCCGAGACGGCCGAGCAGACCATCCGCCGCCGGCTGGCCGCCCACACCCCCAGCCTGGTCGGGCTGGTCGAGCAGCTCGGGATCGCCGCCGCCCACGAGGTGACGGTGCTGATCGAGGGCGAGACCGGGACCGGGAAGACGTTCCTGGCCAAGCTGGTCCACGACTGCTCGGCCCGGCGGAACCACCGGTTCCTGGCGGTCGCCTGCGGGGCGCTGTCCGGCAACCTGATCGCCGGCGAGTTCTTCGGCCACGTCAAGGGGGCGTTCACCGGGGCCGACGCGGCCAAGGTCGGCAAGTTCGCCGCCGCCGGCGAGGGGACGATCCTGCTGGACGAGATCGACACGCTCGGGATGGACCACCAAGCCAACCTGCTACGGGTGATCGAGACCGGGGAGTACGAGCCGGTCGGGAGCAACGAGACGCAGGTGTGCCGGGCCCGGATCGTGGCGGCCAGCAACTGGGACCTGGCCGAGGCGGTCGAGCGGGGCACGTTCCGCCGGGACCTGTACTACCGGCTGCACGTGCTCAGCTTCCACCTGCCGCCCTTGCGGCACCGGCCGGAGGACATCGGCCGGCTGGCCCGGGGGATGGCCGCCCGGTACGGGACGAAGTTCGGCAAGCGGCTGTTCGGGGTCTGCCCGGAGGCGGTCCGGGTGCTGGAGGCGTACCCCTGGCCGGGGAACATCCGGCAGTTGGAGAACGTCGTCCAGCAGGCGGTGCTGACCTGCGCCGGGTCGGAGCTGAAGGCCCACCACCTGCCGCCGCTGGTCGGGGCGGTGGCGTCCACGTCGGTCGTCGCCCAGTCCCCGCCGGCGGTCGGGTTCGGCGGGACCCTGCGGGAGACCCGGGCGGCGGTCGAGCGGGCGAACATCCTGCGGGCCCTGGAGAAGGCCGGGCAGAGCCGGACCCGGGCGGCCCGGCTCTTGGGCATCAGCCGGGTGACGCTGTACAAGAAGATGGACCGGTACGGGCTGTTGACCCGCAAGCCGGGGCCGGTCGCCGTCCCGGTCGCGTTCGCCGACTTCGCCCCCCGGGCCGAGACCGGCTGACACGGCCGGCGCCGGGCGGTATCCTGTCCCCAGCCCGGCCGACACGACACCAGGTTCGCCCCAGCCCACGGAGACGCGGCATGTGCGGGATCGTCGGGTTCACCGGCCGGCGGGAAGCGGCCCCGGTCCTGCTCCAGGGGCTGGCCCGGCTGGAGTACCGCGGGTACGACAGCTCCGGGCTGATCACCGGGACCGGGGACAGCCTGCACCTGCGGAAGAAGGCCGGGCGGCTGGCCGAGCTGGCCAAGGAGGTGGCCGCCCGCCCGGCCCCGGGGTGCTACGGGATCAGCCACACCCGCTGGGCCACCCACGGCGGGGCCACCGACCGCAACGCCCACCCGCACACCGACACGGCCGGCGACATCGCCCTCGTCCATAACGGCGTCATCGAGAATTACTCCACCCTCAAGCATCAGCTCCAGGAGGACGGCGTCGAGTTCCGGTCGGACACCGACACCGAGGTGCTGGCCCACCTGATCGCCCACTACTACGACGGCGACCTGTTGGAGGCGGTCAAGAACGCCCTGGCGCTGGTCAAGGGCACCTACGGGATCGCCGTCGTCAGCCGCAAGGAGCCGGGCGTCCTCGTGGGTGCCCGGCTCGGTAGCCCGCTAGTCCTCGGGATCGGCCCGGACGGGAACTACCTGGCGTCGGATGCGTCGGCCCTGGCCGGGTACGCCACCCAGGTCGTCTACCTGAACGACCGCCAAATCTGCCAGCTCGACCCCGAGGCGTGGGTCATCCGCAACCAGGACCTGGACACGGTCGACGCCCCGGTCCAGGACATCGAACACTTCCTGGGCGACGGCGACGCCGACCGCGGCGACTTCCCCCACTACATGCTCAAGGAGATTTACGAGCAGCCCGAGACGCTGGCGAACGCCATGCGGGGCCGGCTCGACGAGCCCGACGCCACCGCCCACTTCGGCGGGCTGAACCTCACCAGCCACGAGCTGCGGCAGATCGACCGGATCATCCTGACCGCCTGCGGGACCAGCTACCACGCCGGCATCGTGGGCGAGTACCTGTTCGAGGAGCTGGCCCGCATCCCGGCCGAGGTCGAGTACGCCAGCGAGTTCCGCTACCGCAACCCGCCGATCGACCGGCACACCCTGGTGTTCGCCATCACCCAATCCGGGGAGACGGCCGACACCCTGGCGGCCTTGCGCGAGTCGAAGCGGATGGGCCACACGACGCTGGCCATCTGCAACGTGGTCGGGTCGAGCATCGCCCGGGAGGCGTGCGGCGGGGTCTACCTGCACGCCGGCCCGGAGGTGGGCGTGGCCAGCACCAAGGCGTTCACCAGCCAGGTGGCGGTGCTGGCGATGTTGGCCCTGTACTTCGGCCGGACCCGGCACCTGTCGGCCACCCAGGGGGCGCGGATCATCGAGGAGCTGCGGGCGCTGCCCGAAATCGTCCGGAAGACGCTCGGCTGCCACCCGCGGGTGAAGGAGGTGGCCCGGAAGTACTACACGGCCCGGAACTTCCTCTACCTCGGCCGGCAGTACCTCTACCCGGCGGCCCTGGAGGGCGCCTTGAAGCTGAAGGAGATCAGCTACATCCACGCCGAGGGCTACCCGGCCGCGGAGATGAAGCACGGCCCGATCGCCCTGGTGGACGAGAACACCCCGAGCGTGTTCCTGTGCCCGAAGGGGAGCGTGTTCGACAAGGTGATGTCGAACATGCAGGAGATCAAGGCCCGGCGGGGGCCGGTGATCGCGGTCTGTAGCGAGGGCGACCGGGAGGTGGCGGCGGTGGCCGACGACGTGATCCCGGTCCCGGACGTGCCGGAGTACCTCCAGCCGATCGTAACGGCCATCCCGCTACAACTGTTGGCCTACGAGATCGCCCTGCTCTGCGGGTGCGACGTGGACAAGCCGCGGAACCTGGCCAAGAGCGTGACCGTCGAGTGACCCCGACGAACGGGGCACACCGGACGCATCGCGGGGGCGGGTTGCTCCGGAAATGAAGACCGCCGGGGCCCGTGAACCCCCGGCGGCGCGTGCCACCCGCAGACCTAGAAACCGGAGCGGCTGGCGGCCGCGGCTACTTCTTCTCCGGCAGGATGTCCGTCACCGCGGCGGCGACCTCGCCCGCCTGCTTCTCGGTCAGCTTCCCCTTCTCGAAGGCGAAGTTCCGCTTCACCGTCTTCTTCTGGTAGAGGATGACCGTCACGTCCGCGTCCTTGGCCAGCTTGTAGGCGGACGGCCCGGTCGGGCCCTCGACCCCGAACACCACCTTCTTCACCCCCTCCTTGTCGGCGAACTCCTTCAGCTTCTGGTCGGCCTTCTCGTCGTCGGACAGGAGCACCACCACCGGCTGGAACTTCTGGTCGGCGTGGGCCACGGCGGCGGCGTCGAGCTTCTTGACCAAACTGGTCAAGCCCGGGGTGACCTCGCGGGCGAACACGAGGGCTACCGGGTTACTGCCGTTGGCTCAGACCGGGCACTGCTTCTCCCCCGCCGACGGCCCGGTGGCCATCAGCGGGTGGAAGACGGGGACCGACGCCCCGGGCTCGAGCCCGGACTTGAGGTCGGCCCCCAGGCCGAGGCCGGCGACCACGCCGGCCACGGCCACGGGGGAAAGAAACCGCGTCATGGTTCGTTGCCTTTCTGGCTCGTCACGGGGGTGAGTGGGGCGGCGAAGGCGGGCCGCACACGACCCAGTCGGTGTATGGAAACCCGGACCGGAGTCGCGGGGGGCGACGAAGGGGTCAGGAGTAAGAGGGGCGTTCGTGCCTCGTGACTTCCGCCCGCCGGTCGGGTATGCTCGGTGGTGTCGCCCGCCACACCCCCTCCCGGCCGGAGGCCCGTCGATGGCTCCCACCCCCGCCGCCCCGTCCTGCCCCGAGTGCGAAGCCGGCCCGGTCGCACCGCCCGTCCTCGACCGCCGCCTGTTCCTCCGGGCCGTCGGCACCTCGGCCGTCGCCCTCGCCGCCGGCCGGCTGACCCCCGCCGCCCGCGCCCGGGCCGAGGCCGCCCGGCAGGCCGAGGCGATGGTCCGCGAACTCGTCGCCGGGCTGTCCGCCGACCAGCGGAAGAAGCTCGTCCTCCCCTGGGACCACAAGCAGGCCAACGGCACCCCGACCCGGCTCGGCATGTACAACGCCCCGGTCGGCGACTCGGTCATCCACAAGGAGTACACCAAGCCGCAGGCCGAGTTGCTGGCCAAGCTGTTCCGGTCGCTGTGCAACGGGGACGACGGCTACCGCCGGCTCAGCCGGGGCGGCGACTTCGACGACAGCGGGGCGTTCGACAACATCGGCTGCCTGGTCTTCGGCGACCCGAAGGGCGACAAGTACAGCCTCGTCTTCGCCGGCCACCACCTGACCCTGCGGTGCGACGGCGACTCGGAGGACGGGGCCGCGTTCGGCGGGCCGCTGTACTACGGCCACTCGCCCAACGGCTACAGCGACAAGAACGTCTTCGCCTACCAGACCAAGTCCGTCCGCACCCTGTTCGACGCCCTCGACGCCAAGCAACGCAAGGCCGCCGTCCTGACCGGCTCGCCCGGCGAGCAGGCCGCCTCGGTCCAGTTCCGCAAGCCGTCCGAGGCGACGCCCGGGCTGCCGATCGGCGACATGACCGCCGACCAGAAGGAGCTGGTCGAGAAGGTCATGCGGGACCTGGTCTCGCCGTACCGGAAGGAGGACGGGGACGAGGTGATGGAGGTCATCAAGGCCAACGGCGGGATGGGCAAGATCAGCCTGGCGTACTACCAGGACCCGAAGCCGACGGACAACCAGCCGTGGCACTTCTGGCGGCTCGAGGGGCCGGGGTTCGTCTGGAACTTCCGGGTCCTGCCCCACGTCCACACCTACGTCAACGTCAGCACCCGGCCCGGGTGAGGGGGAGGCAAGGGCGGCCACAGATGAAGACCGATCGAACACAGATCAAGATCAATTTTGATTGTGTTTTGCCGTGTTGAAGACATCCGATCTACCGCCGGATGCTGTAGGCCAGCACCCGCAGGGCGGCTTCCGCGTCCAGG
>JAIEQN010000866.1 GCA_019747685.1 Gemmataceae bacterium | reverse complement strand
TGACCGACGATGTCGGCTGGGGCGACCCCGGGTGCTACGGCGGCGGGGCCATGCGCGGCGCCCCCACGCCCCACATCGACAAGCTGGCGGCCGAGGGCGTCCGGTTCGCCAACTACTACGGCCAGGCGAGTTGCACCGCCGGCCGGGCCAGCTTCATCACCGGCCGCATCCCCATCCGCACCGCCCTCTCCCTCGTCCTCGTCCCCGGCGACCCGGACCACCTGACGAAGGAGACGCCGACCGTCGCCGAGTTCCTCAAGAAGAACGGGTACAGCACCGTGCAGCTCGGCAAGTGGCACCTCGGGGACGTGCCGGCCGCCTACCCGACGGCCCACGGGTTCGACGAGATGTACCACATGCTCCCGTACTACGCCGGGGTGTACGCCTACGACGACCCGAACCTGAACCCGGCGTGGCCGAAGGACGACCCGAAGTTCATGGCCGCCTGGGACAAGATCAACCGCGGCGAGTGGGAGCAGAAGCCGGGCGGCCAGCCGGTCAAGACCCGGGAGTTCACCTACAAGGACCTGGCCACTGTCGACAACCAGATGCGGGAGACGGCGGTGAAGTGGATCAAGGACCACGCCAAGGACGACAAGCCGTTCTTCATGTACCTGAACTTCATGAAGCTCCACCAGCCGAACTTCCCGTCCCCGGAGTGGAAGGGCAAGTC
Organism: Gemmataceae bacterium; assembly: GCA_019747685.1. Classification (GTDB taxonomy): domain Bacteria; phylum Planctomycetota; class Planctomycetia; order Gemmatales; family Gemmataceae; genus Urbifossiella. The sequence continues at coordinate 6,916 of JAIEQN010000866.1, read as the reverse complement.
GCCCGGCAAGTACCCGTACCTCGACAGCCTGATGGAGCTGGACGACAACACCGGCAAGGTGGTCCAGGCGGTCAAGGACGCCGGCATCGACGAGGACACCCTGATCATCTGGACGACCGACAACGGGGCCTGGGTCGACGCCTGGCCGGACGCCGGGTACACCCCGTTCCGGGGCGAGAAGGGGAGCGGGTACGAGGGCGGGTTCCGGTGCCCGGCGATGGCCCGGTGGCCGGGGAAGATCAAGCCCGGGACGGTGGCCACCGAGATGATGTCGCACATGGACTGGTGGCCGACGTTCGCCGGCCTCATCGGCGCCGAGGCCCCGCCGCACATCTGGAAGGACAACGACGGCAAGCCGATCGTCTTCGACGGGGTCGACAACAGCCAGTACCTGCTGGGCAACGGGCCGGGCAAGCGGGACACGTTCTTCTACTACACCGACCAGTCGTTCGCGGGCCTGCGGGTGAACCAGTACAAGTTCATGTTCACCACGAAGGACACCTGGCTGGGGACGGCGATGCCGCTGGCCACACCGGCGGTGTTCAACCTCCAGTGGGACCCGCGGGAGCAGTACGACATCCTCTTTAACGGCGCGGCCCCGACCCAGGGGACGCTGAAGACCTCGCCCGGGCGGTTCGCCGGGCCGGACCACGGGTGGCTGGTGACGGGCTACCTGACCCCGGCGATGGTCCCCCACTTCGAGGAGATCGCCAAGATTCCGAACAAGCCGTCGATCCTCAAGGGCGGGCCGCTGTACATGATCCCGCGGGAGAACCGGCCGTGACGGGGTGAGGGATCGGCCGCCGGTAGCCGGCCGTACCGACGGCCGGCTACAATACCGACACCCCGTTTGCGACGGCACTCGCCCGTCCCGGCCGGCCCCGATCCCACGCAATCCCTCATGGCCGACGCTCCCGCCCGCTCCGCCACCGGCATCCCCGGCCTCGACGACATCCTCGGCGGCGGGTTCACGCCCCACCGCGTCTACCTCGTCGAGGGGGACCCCGGGTCCGGCAAGACCACCCTCGCCCTCCAATACCTGCTCGAGGGCCGCCGGGCCGGCGAGCGGGGGCTGTACGTCACCCTGTCCGAGACCAAGGCCGAGCTGGTCGACGTGGCCCGGTCCCACGGCTGGTCCCTGGACGGGATCGACTTGATCGAGCTGGTCCCCCGGGAGGACGATCTGGAGCCGGACAACCAGTACGCCATGTTCCAGCCGGCCGAGGTCGAGCTGGGGGTGACGACCAAGGCCGTCCTGGCCGAGGTCGAGCGGGTGAGCCCGGCCCGGGTGGTCATCGACTCCCTGTCCGAGATCCGGCTGCTGGCCCAGAGCCCGCTCCGCTACCGCCGCCAAATCCTGGCCCTGAAGCAGTACTTCATCGGCCGGGCCTGCACCGTTCTGCTGCTCGACGACAAGACATCCGAGCGGCACGACCTCCACCTCCAGAGCATCGCCCACGGGGTGCTGAGCCTGGAACACCTGGCCCCCGGGTACGGGGCGGAGCGGCGGCGGCTGCGGGTGGTCAAATTCCGCGGCCGCCGATTTCGGGGCGGGCTGCACGACTTCGCCATCACCACCGGCGGGCTCGACGTGTTCCCCCGGCTGGTGGCGGCCGAGCACGACAAGCCCCGGGGCGACGGCCAGATCGCGTCCGGCATCGCGGAGCTGGACGCCCTGCTGGGCGGGGGCGTCGAACACGGGAACAGCGTCCTGCTGGTCGGCCCGGCCGGGGTCGGGAAGTCGAGCGTCGCCCTGGCCTACGCCCACGCGGCCGCCGGCCGGGGGGAGCGGACGGCCGCGTTCGTCTTCGACGAGCGGGTCGAAACCCTCCTCGGCCGGATGGCCGGGCTGGGGATAAACCTGTCCCCGCACGTGGCCTCCGGCCTCGTCTCGCTCCAGCCCGTCGACCCGGCCGAGCTGTCGCCCGGGGAACTCTCCCACGCCGTCCGGCGGGCGGTGGACGGGGCCGACGGCCGGCCGCCGGCCCGGCTGGTGGTCCTGGACAGCCTCAACGGGTACCTCCACGCCATGCCCGAGGAGGGGTTCCTGACCGCCCAGCTCCACGAGCTGCTGACGTACCTGGGGCACAAGGGGGTGGCGACGTTCCTGGTCCTGGCCCAGCACGGGATGGTCGGCGCCACGCAGGTCCCGGTCGACACCACCTACCTGGCCGACACGGTCGTCCTGTTCCGGTACTTCGAGGCCGCCGGGGAGATCCGCCAGGCCCTGTCGGTGGTCAAGAAGCGGGCCGGCCGGCACGAGCGGACGATCCGCGAGCTGCGGCTCGACGGCGGCATCCGGATCGGGGACCCGCTGACCGACTTCCAGGGGGTGCTGACCGGCAACCCGGTCTTCCGCGGCGAGGCCGGGACGCTGATGAGGTCCCGCGATGGCTGACCCGGCCGCCGACCCCGAGGCCCGGGTCCTCCTGCTCGCCCCGACCGGCCGGGACGCGGCCGCCGCTTGTGACCTGCTGGCCGCCGACGGGATCGGCTGCCGGGTCTGCGCCGACCTGGCCGAGGTCTGCCGGGAGGCGGCCGCCGGGGCCGGGGCGGTGGTCGTCACCGAGGAGGCCGCCTTGGCCGACGCCGACGGCCGGCTGGCCCGGCTGCTGGGGGACCAGCCGGCCTGGTCGGACCTGCCGGTGATCGTCCTGACCGCCCGCGGCCGGACCCCCGACCGGCGGCTCGAAGCCCTGCTCGGGGTCGGGGCGGTGTCGCTGCTCAAGCGGCCGCTCGATCTGATCGCCTTCCGGGCGGCCGTCCGGTCGGCCCTGCGGGACCGGAACCGGCAGTACCAGGTCCGGGACCACCTGGTCGAGCTGGGCCGGCAGGCCGAGGCCCTGCGGGAGGCCGACCGGCGGAAGGACGAGTTCCTGGCGATGCTCGCCCACGAGCTGCGGAACCCGCTCGCCCCGGTCCGCAACGGGGTCGCCCTGCTCCGGGCCGGCGGGGCCGACCCGGCGGCCGTGGCCCGGGTCGGGGAGTCGATGGAGCGGCAGGTCGGGCACCTGGCCCGGCTGGTCGACGACCTGCTCGACGTCAGCCGCATCCACCTCGGGAAGGTCGAGCTGCGGCCGGAGGAGGTCGACCTGGCGGAGGTGGCGGCTACGGCCGTGGAGGCGGCCGCCCCGCTGATCGACGCCCGCCGGCACACCCTGACGGTGTCCCGACCCGACCCCCCGGTCCGGCTCCGGGCCGACCCAGCCCGGCTGGCCCAGGTGATCGGCAACCTCTTGAACAACGCCGCCAAGTACACCGACCCGGGCGGGCACATCACCCTGACCCTGGGCCGGGACGGCGGGGAGGCGGTCATCCGGGTGCGGGACACCGGGGCCGGGATCGCGGCCGACATGCTCCCCCGGGTGTTCGACCTGTTCACCCAGGTGGACCGGACGCTCGACCGGTCGCAGGGCGGGCTGGGGGTCGGGCTGACCCTGGTGCGGCGGCTGGCCGAGCTGCACGGCGGGTGGGTCCGGGCGAGCAGCGGCGGCCCCGGGGCCGGGAGCGAGTTCGAGGTCCGGCTGCCGGCCCTGGCGGCGGGGGCGGCGAAACCGGGGGCGAACGGCCGGCCCCGGCGGGCGGCCCGGCCGAACTACCGGGTGCTGGTGGTGGACGACAACGCCGACGCGGCCGACAGCCTGGCCCTGCTGCTGGAGCTGGCCGGGGACACGGTCCGGACGGCCGGGAGCGGCCCGCGGGCGCTGGAGGTGGCCGGGTCGTTCCGGCCGGAGGTGGTCTTACTGGACATCGGCCTGCCGGGGATGGACGGGTACGAGGTGGCCCGCCGGCTCCGCGGGCAGCCGGACGGCGGCCGGGTGCTGCTGGTGGCCCTGACGGGTTACGGCCGGGACGACGACCGGCGGCGGGCGGCCGAGGCCGGGTTCGACCACCACCTGACCAAGCCGGCCGACCCGGCGGCGGTGAACCACCTCCTGGCCGCCGCCCGCCGTCCGCAATGCGGGTGACGGCCGACGGGCCGGCACGTGCGTCGGGCCAGAACTCGCCTCAACTCCGCCGACCTTTTTCCCGATCCGAGATTGCAGCGCCGTTCCCGCCGGGGGTAGCATGCCCGCGTGTCCATCGCCTGCACCGTGGTGAACCCCCGATGACCGCCGCCCCGTCCTTCCTCGACCTGTTCTCCGGTATCGGCGGGCTGAGCCTGGGCCTGATGGCGGCCGGCCTGCGGTGCGTCGGCGGGGTGGACAACTGGGCCGAGGCCCGGGCCACCTTCGAATACAACCACGACGGCGCCCGGCTCCTCCTCGCCGACCTGACCGTTACGTCGGCGGCCAACATCCTCCACCACTTCGGCGCCGACCGCGACCGACTCGACGTGGTCGTCGGCGGCCCGCCCTGCCAGGGGTTCAGTACGGTCGGCAAGCGGGACGCGGCGGACCCGCGGAACCGGCTCTGGACCGCCTTCCGCGACATCGTCCGGGACGTGCGGCCGGCCTACGTGGTGATCGAGAACGTGGAAGGCTTGTTGGTCATGCAGGGGGGGCGGGTGCGGGACGAGATCGCCGCCAGCTTCGCCGAGATCGGGTACGGGATGAAGTGCAAGCTGCTGCGGTCGGCCGACTACGGGGTCCCGCAGCTCCGCAAGCGGGCCGTCTTCCTGGGCTGGCTCGCCGGCCTGGCCGAACCCCGGTTCCCGGCCCCGCTCCGGACGCCACCGGTCACCGTCGCGGACGCCATCTCCGACCTGCCCGAACTCGGCCCGGGGGAGGCCAGGACCGAGTACGACCGTCCCCCGGCGACCGACTACCAGCGGGCCCGCCGGGCCGGGGCGACCGCCCTCCACAACCACGAGGCGGCCAACCACCCGCCGGCCCTGGTCGAGGTGCTCAGCCACATCCCCGACGGCGGCAACCGCAAGTCGATCCCCGACCGCCTCCAGCCGAAGAGCGGGTTCCACAACAGCTACGCCCGGCTGGCGAGCTGGAAGCCGGCCGTCGCCGTCACCAGCAACATGCGGAAGCCGTCGTCGGCCCGGGCCACCCACCCCACCCAGCACCGCGGGCTGACCGTCCGGGAAGGGCTTCGGCTCCAGTCGTTCGACGACACGTTCGTGGTCCTCGGGCCGCGGAGTTCGCAGTACCTCCAGGTCGGCAACGCCGTGCCGCCGCTGCTCGGCCGGGCGATCGGGGCGGAGCTATTGCGGGCGCTGCGGGCGAACCCGCCCCGGGCGGTCCGGGACGCCCGCCGCGGCGGACTCACCCGCGTCACCGCACCCCGGACCCTGTTCGACGCGGCCGGCTGACCGCCGGGGCGCGGTAGACCCAGTTCTCCTTCATCCGCCGGCACCCGGCGGCCGTGACCGCCGCCGTGATCGTCCGCCGGCTCCGCCCGGCCCGGCCGCCGAACTTCCAGTCCGCCTTGGTTAGCTGGGCCAGGTACACCGCCTCGAACCCGAACGGGACCGGGCCGACGCCCTTGACCGCGTCGCCCGGCCGGTTGCTCCGGAAGACGAGGACCATCAGCCAGCAGTCCTCCTCGTTGTGGCCCTGCCAGCCGCTGTCGTACCGGGAGCCCTTCACCTCGACCCCTCGATCGGCATACTGGGCCGAGTCGCCCGGGAAGGAGTTGGCCGGGATCAGGTCCGGATACCCGTTGTGGTACAGGTTGCGGACCAGCCCGGTGCAGTGCTTGGGAATCGCCGTGGTGACGAAGTCGCTGACCATGCTGCTGAAGTTGGCCGGCATCATCATCGTCTCCAGCCGCGGGAGTCGCTTCCGGTGCAAGGCCCCGTTCACGATCCCGAGGAAGTCGACGAACTCCTCCATCGCGGCCCGGACGTGGGCGGTGGTCAGCCCGTAGGGGATGTCGGCATCCGGGTTGAAGCCACCCGGGTCGATCGGGGCCGGGGTGTAGGCCCGGGCTTCCGACGTGGGCATGGGCGAACCCGGGGCGGTGGCAACGCAGAGCCGGCGCCGAGAAGGACCAAGCCCTCCCGGCGCTCATGGAGTCGCGTGAAGTTCGGTCAGGCGGCGGCCGCGTCCGCGGCGTCCTGGAGGTGTTCCCGGATCGCCCGCCGGACCCCGCCGACCGCCCGCCAGTACGTCCCGACCACCACCAGCCAGCCGATCATCACGGCCCCGGCCTCGTAGAACTGCCAGTCCGGGTTGGCCGGCTCCGGCCGCCCCAGGTGCTGCCCGGCGTACCGCCGGTACAGGTCGGACAGGGAGTCGGACCCGTCGATCGGGCTCGACCACGCCCAGACGGCCACCACCGCCAGCCCGAGCACCAGGGCGAACGCCCCGACCGCCCGGACCGCCGCCGGCCGCCGCAGGGTCGCCCCCGCCGCCCCCAGGGCCAGCAGGAACCAGAACTCGCTCAGCCCGCCACCGACCTTGGCAGCCAAGAGCCCGTACTGGCCCACCTCCCGGAACTCCCGGGTCTGGGTGCAGGCCAGGTACGTCGCCAGCCCGGCGAACCCGATCAGGGCCAGCAGCCCGCTGCACGCGAACAGCCCCCGGGCCCCGCTGTTCCGCGGGGCCGACCCGCACAGGAGCCGGCCCAGGACGATGCCGAACCCGCCCAGCAGCACCGGCACCCCGTAGGCCGCCACGTCGATCAGCTCGGTCTGGTTCAACTGGAACGGGTCCCCCGGGGTGTTCAGCACCCCGTTGATCTTCACCCAGTCGGCCCCCGGCCCCTTCGGCAACTCCCCCTGGAACCGCTCGTAGACCAGCATCCCGAACGGCACGAACCCGAGCAGGGCGACCCAGAACAGCCCGAACCGGACCCAGAACAGGCCCCGCTTGGTCCCCCGCCAGCCGGACACCGCCACCTCCTCCGGGGAGGCCGCCGGCTTGCCCGGCCTGGCCGGCCGGACCTTCGGCCCGGCCGGGGCGTCCGGCCGGGGCGGGCGGCCCGGCCGGGGGATCGGGTCCTCCATCGTCAAGAGCGGCTC
>JAIEQN010000639.1 GCA_019747685.1 Gemmataceae bacterium | reverse complement strand
CTGCTGGACCAGATGCAGTCGATCGCCAAGTACAACATGGAGCGGGTGAACTTCAGCCCGGACCTGATCGACGCGGCCTGCGCGACGTACTTCGTCAGCGGCGAGGGGAAGACGTTCGGGGCGAAGGTGCGGCTCGATTGAGTTTCGAGTTTCAAGTTTGAAGTTTCAAGTTCCGGACCGCGGCGCGTATCGTGGTGGTAGGGTCGCCCCGGGCGCCGCGGATGTCCGAACTCGAAACCTCGAACTCGAAACTCGAAGCTCGGTTGAAGGCGGAAGCCTTCAGCCGGGGCTTCGCGCTGGCCGGCGTCGCCCCGGCGACCGACGCCGACGGGTTCTCGCGCTTCACCGACTGGCTGGACAAGGGCTACGCCGGCCAGATGGGCTACCTCCGCCGCCACCGGGAGGCCCGCCGCCACCCGCGGAGCATCCTGGGGACCGTCCGCAGCGTGCTGATGGTCGGGATGGAGTACGGCGGCTCGGTGGAGCGCGGGCCTCCGGCCCGCTCCGGAGAAGAGCGGGCCGGAGGCCCGCGCTCCACGGAACCTGTCGGCCGCGTGGCGTCCTACGCCGCTGGGCCCGAGTACCACCGGTACATCTGGGACCGGCTGAACGACCTGTCGGCGTGGCTCGAAGCCGAGGTGCCCGGGTGTTCGGCGGCCGCGGTCGCCGACACGGCCCCGCTCTTGGAGCGCGACTTCGCCCGCCGGGCCGGGCTGGGGTGGGTCGGCAAGAACACCCTGCTCATCCACCCCCGGCGGGGCAGCTTCTTCTTCCTCGGGGCGCTGCTCACCGACCTCGAACTGACCCCGGACGAGCCGTTCGCCGGCTCGCACTGCGGCACCTGCACGGCCTGCCTGGACGCCTGCCCGACCGGGGCGTTCCCCGAACCCGGCGTGCTCGACGCCCGGAAGTGCATCAGCTACCTGACGATCGAACTCCGCACCGAAATCCCCGTCGAACTCCGGCCCGGCGTCGGGAACTGGCTGTACGGGTGCGACGTGTGCCAGGACGTGTGCCCGTGGAACCGGAAGGCGGCCGGGAGCCCGGTGCCGTTCCCGCACGACCCCGGCCTGGAATGGCTCGACCCGGTCGAGCTGTTGGGCCTGGACGAGGACGCCTTCCGAACCCGGTTCAAGAAGACATCGTTGTGGCGGAACCGGCGGACGGGGCTGTTGCGGAACGCGGCGGTGGTGCTGGGGAACGTGGGCGACGACCGGGCGCTGCCGGCCCTGGAGCGGGCCTTGTCCGACCGCGACGCGGTGATCCGCGAGGCCGCCGCCTGGGCGATCGGCCGCATCCGTCAGCGGACTTCGAGCGAGTAGCGCGGGTAGCCGTGGCGGTCCTCCGAGCGGGTGAGTCGGAACTCCTTGCCGAGGACGGCCGACTTCGCCCACCCGCCGACCTTTCGGGGGGCGGCGAACTCCCGCGGCTTCCGCCGCAAGATGTCGAACCGGACGGCCTTCTCGTCCCGGGCGTCGATCAGCCAGTATTCGGGGATGCCGGCGTCGTGGTAGGCCGACATCGACCACTCGGTATCCTGGTCGGCGGTCGTCGGGCTGACGACCTCAACCACCAGGTCCGGCGTCCCGACCACCCGGGTGGCCTTCGCCTTCCGCTTCTTCCCGGCCTCGAACCGCACCCGCTTCGCCTCGATCGACTCGTACGACAGGAACATGGCGTCCGGGTTGGTGACGAACTCGGCCGACGGACTTGATAGCGCCATCCCGCCCGGGAGGTATAGGCCGAGTTCGTCGCCGACAATCAGCCCGCCGAGCACGCGGTCCAGGGCGGCTTTCACCTGGTTATGGGAGAACAGCTCTTCCATCGCCGTGTCCACCCGCACGTCGCCGTTGAGGAAGTGGACCTTGATCTTCTCCGGCAGGTCGGCCTCGTCCCGCCACCGCCAGAACGAGGGGACATCGACCACCCAGCGGGGGATGTAGATGTCGCCGTGAACTTCGTGCGCGAACGTCGGCATACCCGCCCCTCCGGCCTCACCATAGCCGTCCCCCGGCGGCCCAACCATCCCAACCGGCACGCCCGGTGCTACCGGCCGGCGGTCCCCCTTGCCCAGATTCAGCCACTTCTCATCTCCGGCCGGGTAGAATCACCAACACCCGCCAGCGGCCGCACCGCCCCCCGTCCGCGCCCCGAGCCCCCCGATGCCGCTCCTCGACGCACTGGTCGGTCGCAACCTGCTGCCCGCCGCCGACCGCGGCCGGGCCGCCGACGCCATCAAGGCCGCCCCCGACTTCCCCCCGCACCAGGTCCTGGTGGACAAGGGGTTCGTCAAGGAGGAGGCCCTGCTGCCGGTCCTGGCCGACGAGTTCGGGCTCGAGCTGGTCGACCTGTCGCACGCCACCATCGCCCCGGACGTGCTCTCGGCCATGCCCCTGCGGCTGGTCCACCGCAAGAACCTGATGCCGGTCAGCCGGCACAACGGCACCCTGGTCGTCGCCACCGGCGACCCGTTCGACGCCTACGCCCTGGACGAGTTGCAGACCCTGACCGGGCTGCACGTGATGCCGGTGCTGGCCCCGCCGCGGGAGATCGCCCGGCTCATCAAGGCCCACTTCGGGGTCGGCGGCGACACCATCTCGGCCCTGATGGCCGAGAAGGAGGACGACGAGGTCGAGCTGCTCGAGAACATCGAGGCCGACGACTCGGAACTCGCCAAGCAAGCCCAGGAAGCCTCGGTCGTCCGGCTGGTGAACCAGATTCTCGTGGAAGCCGCCAACGAGCGGGCGTCGGACATCCACATCGAGCCGGAAGAAAAGGGCCTCCGCATCCGCTACCGGATCGACGGCCTCCTCCAGCACCAGAACCTGCCGCCCGAGATCAACCGGTTCCAGCTCGCCATCATCAGCCGGCTGAAGATCATGGCCCGGCTGAACATCGCCGAGAAGCGGCTGCCCCAGGACGGCCGGATCAAGATGAAGGTGGCCGGGCGGGAGATCGACGTGCGGGTGTCGATCATCCCGATGGTCCACGGCGAGGGCGTGGTCATGCGGCTCCTCGACAAGGGCCGGATGGCGTTCAACCTGAAGAACTGCGGGATGCTGCCGGACATCTACGGCACCTTCAAGCAGCTCATCGACCGGCCGCACGGGATCGTCCTGGTCACCGGCCCGACCGGGTCGGGGAAGTCGACGACCCTGTACTCGGCCCTGAACGAGATCAAGGACGAGACGACCAAGATCATCACCGTCGAGGACCCGGTCGAGTACCAGCAGCCCGAGATCAGCCAGATCCAGACCCACGCCAAGATCGGGTTAACCTTCGGCCACGCCCTCCGGTCGATCCTCCGGCACGACCCGGACGTGATCCTGGTCGGCGAGATCCGCGACCTCGAAACCGCCGAGATGGCCATCCAGGCGTCGCTCACCGGGCACATGGTCTTCTCCACCCTGCACACCAACGACGCCCCCAGCGCGTTCACCCGGATGATCGACATGGGGGTCGAGCCGTTCCTGGTGTCCAGTACCGTCGAGGGCGTGATGGCCCAGCGGCTGGTCCGGACCATCTGCCCGGAGTGCAAGACCGCCTTCGCCCCCGACCTGAACGAGCTGCCCCTGGACTTCCCGCTCCGCCGCGGGCCGATGACCGCCCCGGACGTGGCCATCCAACAGGCCGTGGTCGACATGCTCGGCGGCGGCCCGGGCGAGGCCAAGCTGTGGAAGGGGACCGGCTGCCGGTCGTGCCGGCAGGGCGGCTACCGCGGCCGGACCGGCATCCACGAGCTGATGGTCAACAACGACGTCATCAAGGACCTGATCGTCCAGCGGGTGAACGCCGGGGTGATCCGGCTGGAGGCCCTCAAGGCCGGGATGATCACCCTCCGCCAGGACGGCTGGCGGAAGGTCCTCAACGGGACGACGACGGTGGACGAGGTCGGCCGCGTCACCGCCGGGGACATTAGTTAGGAGGATTAACCACAAAGACACAATGGACACAAAGAGGATTTTTGATCTGAAGTCTTCTTGGTGTCCTTTGTGTCTTTGTGGTTAACTGCCCATGCCGGACTTCACCTACGAGGCGTTCGCCCGGACCGGCTCGAAGGCCGTCGGGACGATCGCCGCGAACACCGAGCGGGAGGCGGCCCTGGCCCTCGACGCCAAGGGCCTCTACCCGCTGAAGATCGCCCTGGCCAAGACCCAGGCGGCCGGCGGCGGGTTCGGCCGGCGGGTCAAGGGCCGGCACCTGGCCGCCCTCTACTCCCAGCTCGCCGACCTGCTGCACACCGGGGTGCCGCTGTTGCGGTCGCTCGAACTGCTGGAGCGGCAGAGCAGCAACCCGACCCTGCAAGCGGTCCTGCGGGACGTGCGGGGAAAGGTCGCGGACGGGACCGGGCTGGCCCAGGCGATGGCCCAGCACCCGAAGGTGTTCAACGAGCTGGCCGTCAGCATGGTCCGGGCCGGCCAGGAGGGCGGGTTCCTGGAGGACGTGCTCAAGCGGATCGCCCAGTTCGTCGAGCACCAGGAGGACATGAAGGCCAAGGTGGTCGGGGCGCTGGCCTACCCGGCGTTCCTGGCCATCGCCGGGTTCCTGGTCCTGAACATCCTGGTCATCTTCTTCGTCCCGAAGTTCGAGCCGGTGTTCGCCAAGCTCAAGGAAAAAGACGACCTGCCGGTCCTGACCATGTACCTGATGGGGTTCAGCCACTTCCTGACCTCCCCGGCCGGGATCGCCACCGCGGTCGGGGTGGTCGTGGCCGTGGTCCTGTTCGTCCGCTGGACCCGCCGGGGCGGGCGGGTCTGGGCCGACCGGGTCCGCATCCGGCTGCCCCTGTTCGGGCCGATCTTCCTGAACCTGGCGCTGGCCCGGTTCACTCGAATCCTGGGCACCATGCTCCACAACGGCATCCCGATCCTGCGGGCGTTGGGCATCGCCAAGGACTCGACCGGGAACCGGGTGCTGACGGCGGCCATCGAGAAGTCGGCCGAGAACGTCACCGCCGGGGAGAAGCTGGCGGACCCGCTGCGGAAGTCGGGGTACTTCCCGCCGGACGTGGTCGAGATGATCGCCATCGCCGAGGAGGCGAACAGCCTGGAGAAGGTGCTGGTGGACGTGGCCGACGGGCTGGAGAAGCGGACCGCCCGGCAGTTGGAGCTGATGGTCAAGCTGTTGGAGCCGGTCATGCTCCTGGTGATGGCCGGGGTGACGCTGTTGGTCGTGGCCGGGCTGCTCCTGCCGGTGTTCAAGATGGGCAGCGCGGTGGGGGGGTAGGTCGCGCGGGTCGGGAACCCGGGCGAGCCGGGAGCGTGGGCGACCGGAGAAACAAGCTCCGGTCGGCCCCGCTCCCGGCTCGCCCGCACCCCGGCTCGCCGTGAAACCTTCCCCGCCGGCCGCCGTATTACCCTGCGTCGTTTCCCGCCGTTAACCCCCGCCGTAGGCCCGACTTCCTTCGGGCGGTCGTTCTCTCATGGTTGGTTAAGCCCCCCGGCGGTTATACTTACGGTGACAGCGGACGCCCCCGCCCCGCCGCACCCCGCCCCTCTCGGCATCGTAGGAGGCCTCGCATGAAGCTCGCCGTCACCCCCCGCCAGCGGGCCGCCCGCCGGGCCGGGTTCACCCTGCTCGAAGTCCTCGTCGTCGTGGCCATCCTGGTGATCCTGGCCGGGGTCGGGGTGGTGGCCACCACCCGGTACCTGGAGGACGCCCGCAAGAGCAAGGCCCAGCTCGCCTGCCAGGGGCTGGTCCAGGCGATCGGCAACTACATCGACAACCCGGCCAACACCGACCGATCCCCGCCGACCGGGCCGGGGGACCTGCTCCGCCCGCCGTTCGGCGGGACCGGGTATTTGAAGAACGGCGAGCAGGACATGTACGACCCGTGGGGCCAGCAGTACCAGTTCGAGCAGATCCAGCAGGCCGACGGGTCCCAGGGGTACGTCGTGTTCACCTACGCCAAGGACGGGACGAACACCCCGATCAGCAACTTCGGGATCGGCCCGGCGTCCCGGAAGTAACCCCGCCCCTCACCCGGTACACCCGTGAAGACCTCCCGCCCCGGGTTCACGCTCCTCGAGCTGACCCTGGTGATGGCCATGATCCTGATCCTCGGGGCGTTCGTCGTCCCGAGCCTGGGGGCGTTGAAGGGGAACGCCGACCAGCGGGGGGCGGCGGACGCCGTCCGCGGCCGGATCGCCGACGCCCGCGGGCTGGCGATGGAGCACGGGGTGCCGTACCGGCTGGCCCTGTCGGCCGGCGGGACCCGGCTGCGGGTCGGCCCGGACGGGGCCGACTTCGCGGCCGGCGGGGCGGCCGAGGTGGCCACCCCGAACGCCCGGGTGATCGAGACCGGGCTGGTGGGGAAGGTGTCGGCGGCGGTCGAGGACCCGGACGACGCCGGGGACGGCACCTGGGTGACGGTCGGCACCTTCCAGCCGGACGGGACGTGCCGGGAGGACAACGTGGTGGTCGCCGTCTCGGAGGGCGACTTCCCGCCGCTGCGGGTCCAGCTCCGGGGCGTGACCGGCAGCAGCAAGCTCCTCCCGCCGGCCAAGCCCGGGGGCCAGCCGTGAGGCCCCGGTCGAACCCCACCCCCCGGCCCCTCACCCGCGGGGGCGCGGTGGCGAGCCGGGAGCGTGAGCGACCGGAGGGTCGGGCTCCGGTCGCTCACGCTCCCGGCTCGCCACCGCGCCCCCGCCCCGGCCTGTCGCTCATCGAAGTCCTCCTGGCCCTGACCATCCTGCTCCTGTCGATGGTGGCCATCGGCCGGCTGGTGGACGTGGGGACGGACCACGGGGCCGAGGCCCGGCTGTACGTCCGGGGGAGCCGGCTGGCCCAGGCGAAGCTGGCCGAGGTCGAGGCCGGGGTGGTCGGGGTCGAGGGCGGGTCCGGGACGTTCGACACCGACCCGGACTGGTCGTGGACGGTCGAGGCCGAGGCCCAGGGGCCGCCGGGCCTGTACCGGGTGACGGTCCGGGTGTCGAAGGACGACCGCGGCCGGCCGTTCGAGCTGACCCTGTCCCAGATGGTGTTCGACCCGGCCAAGATGGGGTCGGCGGCCCAGGCCGAGAAGCCGACCGAGGCCGACGTGCAGGCGGCCGAGGCCGGCGCCGAGGGGGGGATGTGACATGCGGCTCCGCCCGGTTTCGGTGACTTCGGCTTTGGTGGCACGGGCCTCCCGGCCTGTGCCGCACAGGCCGGGAGGCCCGTGCCACCGGGCCGGCCGCCCCGGGTTCACCCTCCTGGAGGTGCTGCTGGCCAGCGCCATCGCCATCCTGCTGCTCGGGGCCCTGTACTTCGCCATGGACGTGACCCTCCGCCGGACCCAGGACGGGCGGGAGATGGTCGAGGTGGACAACCTGGCCCGGGCGGCGTTCCACCGGATGGGGGTGGACTTGGCCGGGGCGTTGGCCCCGCTCCCGCCGAAGTCCGGCGGGAACGCCGCCACCGGGACCGGCGGCGGCGCCGGCGGTGGCACCCCGGCCGCGGGGGCGGGGGGCGGCACTTCGCCGGTCGCGGCCGA
>JAIEQN010001130.1 GCA_019747685.1 Gemmataceae bacterium | reverse complement strand
CCCCGGAAGTTGAACTTCGCGCAGTACGCCCGGCTGGCGATCCGCTGCTTGCCGAGCATGATGTAGTCGGTCCCGCCCGTCACCTCCTCGAAGATCGTGTTCTTGTCGTTCAGGGCGTCCCGGTTCTGGTCCACGTGGGCCGGCTTCACCGTCGGCCCGACCGTCAGCGTCCCGCCGTCGGGTTGTTCCTGCCCGACGATCATCTTGAACAGCGTCGTCTTCCCGGCCCCGTTCGGGCCGATGATCCCGACGATCCCGCCCTTGGGCAGGTCGAACGTCAGGTCGTCGTACAGGAGGTTCTCGCCGTAGGCCTTCTTCACCCCCTCGGCCCGGACGACCAGGTCGCCCAGCGGCGGGCCGGCCGGGATCTGGATGGTCAGCTCCTTCTCGTCCTCGTCGATCACCTGCTCCCGGAGCTTGTCGATGGCCGCCAGCCGGGCCTTGCTCTTGGCCATCCGGGCCCGGGGCGAACTCTTCGCCCACTCCAGCTCCCGGGCCAGGGCCTTCTGCCGGGCCGACTCCTGCCTCTCCTCGACCGCCAGCCGCCGCCGCTTCTGGTCCAGCCAGCCGCTGTAGTTCCCGCTCCACGGGTACCCGCGGCCGTAGTCCAGCTCGAGAATCCACTTGGCCACGTTGTCCAGGAAGTACCGGTCGTGGGTGACGGCCACCACCGCCCCGGGGTACGACTCCAGGTGGTGCTCCAGCCACTCGACGCTCTCGGCGTCGAGGTGGTTGGTCGGCTCGTCGAGCAGGAGCAGATCATGGCGTTGGAGGAGGGTTTTGCACAAGGCCACCCGCCGCCGCTCGCCGCCGCTCAACCGCTCGACCGGGGCGTCCGACGGCGGCAGCCGCATGGCGTCCATCGCCAACTCCAACTGCCGGTCCAGGTTGTACGCGTCGGCGGCGTCGATCCGGGCCTGGACCCGCTCCATCTGGTCGGACAGCTTCTCGAAGTCGGCGTCCGGGTCGCCCATCGCCTCGCCGATCTCCTCCTGCTTCTTCAACAGCGCCCGGATGTGGGCGACGGCCTCCTCGACGTTCTCCAGGACGGTCTTGCCCGGGGTCAGGTGGGGCTCCTGGGGGACGTACCCGACGGTCGCCCCCTTGTCCGCCCAGGCCTCGCCCATGAACTCCTTGTCCGCCCCGGCCATGATCCGCAGGAGGGTCGATTTGCCGGCCCCGTTCGACCCGATCACCCCGATCTTGGCCCCGGGGTAGAAGGCCAGGTTGATGTCCTTGAGGACCTCCTTCTTCCCGTAGTGCTTGGTCAGCCGGCTGATGGTGTAGACGTACTTCTCGCCCATGCGGTCCTCGGGTGGGTTGGCGGCGTGATGCCGTAACGGGCATTTTAGGCCGGCGGGTGGGCCGGGAGAGCGCGAGTTGCCGGCCGACTTACCCGGCGTGGCGGATGCGGTAGAGTGTGCCCTTGGTCCGTTCCCCGCCCGGCTCGCCGGCCCGCACCAGCTCGGGCGTCACCCCGTACCCGGCCTCGGCCAGCTTCCACCGGAACACCCGGGCCGGGGTCCGGTCCGGGTCGGTGATGAGGCACACCCCGCCCGGGGCCAGCACCGCCCCGAGCAGCCCGACCAGCGGGTCCACGAGGCGTTCTTCGTACATCAGGTCGGAGCCGATCACCACCGGGTACTTCACGTCGCCCGGCGGCCGGCGGAAGTCGATCAGCCGGGTGCGGAAGCCGTGCGGGAACCCATTCAGCCGGGCGTTCCGCTCGGCGAACTGTAACGCCGTCTCGTCTACGTCGGAAAAGGTCACGTCCAGCC
Source organism: Gemmataceae bacterium (assembly GCA_019747685.1). Classification (GTDB taxonomy): domain Bacteria; phylum Planctomycetota; class Planctomycetia; order Gemmatales; family Gemmataceae; genus Urbifossiella. Next base: position 5,694 of record JAIEQN010001130.1, on the reverse strand, counting down.
CGCGGGCCAGGCCCGCCACCCCGGCCAGCCCGAGGCCGCAACCGACCTCCAACACCCGCACCGGCCGGGGGTAGGATTCCCACGGCTCGCGGACGACGACCTTCGCGAGCATCCGGGCGGCCGGCCAGAGCTGGGCCCAGTACGGGACGTACTCGTCGGCCGCGTAGGCCGACCGCACCCACGGGTGGTCGAGGAGCTTGTCCGAGTCGGCCGGGCGGTCGATGTGGAAGACCCAGTCATCAACGTACACGGCGTCCCGGACGACCTCGGCGACGGCCTCCGGCGGGGTGGCGTGGTAGCGCGGGGACATGGACTGAGGAGTTAACCACAAAGACACGAAGGCCACAAAGAAGACCTGACTTGAGTTTAGAACTTCCGGGCTTCTTGTCTCCTTCGTGCCCTTCGTGTCTTTGTGGTTAACTCCTCATCAGATCACCCGCACGCTGCCGACCAGCTCGGCGTGGGTGAGCGGCCGGTCGGCTGGGAACAGAGCGAACGCGGCCGGCGAGCCGGCGCAGTCCACGATCAGTTGCCGGTCGTTCGGGGCCAGGAACCCGGCGTCGGTCGGGACGTGGCCGCTGACCAACAGGTCGGCGTCCATCTTCGCCAGGAACGCGGCCGCGTTCGCCGGGCTGGTGTCCCGACCCCACAGGAGGCTGTGGACCGACCCGCCCGGCTGCAGGTCGGCGTCGTCGTACTCGTCCCGCTCCAGCCGGGCCGGGTCGAACAGCCCGAGCACCCGCCCGGCCGGCAGGCTGTGGCAGACGAGCACCCGGTTCGGGCACCGCACCGCCACCGGACACGCCTTGAACAGCTCCAGGTAGGTGTGGTAAAGCTGCGGGCCGAACTCCGCCCCGTAGGCCGCCGTCACGCCCTCCTCGAACCGGGCGTTCAGGTCGTCGTCGGCCTTCAGGACCGGCCGCCCGGTCCACTGGGCCAGCTCGTGGTTGCCCGGCAGGTAATGCACCCGCTTCGGGAACTGAACTTTCAGGGCGGCGAACAGGTCGACCAGTTGGTGCGACTTGTCCCCGCCGGCCGGGTAGCGGAAGGTGCCGTGGATCAGCTCTTGAAGAACGAGGTGCCGGCGGGGGTGGGCCTTCAGGTCGGCCGCCTGGAGGATAGTGCGGAAGTGGTCGACATGGCCGTGCAGGTCGCCGGCCACCAGGACGTCCGCGGCGTCGAGCAGCTCGACCACGTGCCCGCGGCGGCCGGGGGTGGCCCGGGTCAGGGCGACGGCCTGCCGCAGGTGGGTGAGCATCCGGTCCGGGGCGGGCATCGGGTCGGGTTCCTGGGCCGCGGGAATAGTTGCATCCTAGTGCGTCCCACGACCGAGGAGTTACACGGCGTTACACCCGGCCACTTGCTTCCGGCCGGGACGGTCCCAGAATCCCCTTACACCGACGAGCGTGCCGCCGCATGAGTACCGCCCCCCGCCCGGACCGCCGGCCCCGGCCGGCCTCCGACCCGCTCCCGCCGCTGGGCCTGTTCTCGGTCGAGCTGTCGCGGAACCTGCGGATCGACAGCGTCTCCCGGCTCCGCCCGACCCCGCCGCACGCGGTCGAGGACCGTCGGCCGGTCGCGGCGGCGGTGGACATCCTGCGGCGGTGGAAGGTCGGGTGCGTGCTGGTCACCCGGCTCGGCCGGCTGGTCGGGCTGTTCACCGAGCGGGACCTGCTCACCCGCGTGCTGGCCCCGGGGCTGCCGCTGTCGGTGCCGATGGCCGAGTGCCTGACCCCCGACCCGGTGACGGTCCAGCCGAAGGACTCGGTGCAGACGGCCATCCGGCGGATGGAGAAGGGCGGCTACCGGCACCTGCCGGTGGTGGACGAGCACGACCGGCCGGTCGGGGTGTTGTCGGCCCGGCGGGTGGTGCATTACCTGGTCGAACACTTCCCGGCCCTGGTCTACAACCACCCGCCCGACCCGCACCGCTACCCGGACAGCCCCGAGGGGGCGTGACCCGGCCGCGGGCTTGCGGCCCGCGCGAGGCCGGTTACAATCCGGTTGGTCCCGCCCGCCGGGGTTTCGCCATGAGTGACCGCGACCAACTCCGCGCCGCCATCGACCGCCTGCCGGACGACCGGCTGGCCGAACTGTCCGAATTCGTCCGGCGGCTCGAAGAAGCCCCGGCCCCCAAGCCGGAGCCGCCGGCGGACGGCCGGAGCATCATGGAAAAGCTGATGTCGATCAAGATCGACGACCTCCCCCCCGACTTCTCCGAGAACTTGGACGAGTACCTGTACCGGGAGCGGTTCGGCCGTGAAGACGTTCCTTGACGCCGCGTTCGTACTCGCCCTGGTCAGTACCCGAGACCAGCACCACGCCCGGGCGAAGGAGTTGGCACCCCAGTACATCGGGAAGCCGCTCCTGACGACTGAGGCCGTCCTCCTCGAAATCGGGGACGGGTTGGCCCGACGCCACAAGTCGGATGCGGTCGCGATGATCGACTGGCTGCGAACCGACTCGGATGTCGAAGTCGTTCGCACGACGCCCGAGTTGTTCGACCAAGCCTTCGAGTTGTACCGGACGCACGACGACAAGGACTGGGGCCTGACCGACTGCCTCTCGTTCGTCGTGATGCGGCAATACGGGGTGACGGACGCCCTGACCCACGACCACCACTTCGTCCAGGCCGGGTTCGTCGCCCTGATGCGGTAGCAACCGCCGGCCGGCACAGCCGGCCCTACGCAGGCCCCTTGCCGCGGACCTTCAGCTTCAGCGCCGGGCCGGTGTCGCACAAGGGCACGCTCTCGGTCGGCTCGGCCAGCACGTCGGCCAGGGTGGTCGACCGGAACGCCGCCTCGACCGTCGCCAGGGCGTCGTCCAGCCGCTTGTGCAGCGGGCACAGCCGGACCCCGTGGGCCCGCAGCCCGAGCGGGCAGGTGCTGATCCGGCCGAGCGGCTCGACCGCGTTGACCACGTCCAGGATGGTGATCGCCGCCGGGTCCCGGCTCAGCACCACCCCCCCGCCCACCCCCCGCTGGGTGCGGACGACCCCGGCCCGGGCCAGCCCCTGCACGACCTTCGCCAGGTAGTCCTTCGGGACCAGGGTGGCGTCGGCGATCTGGGCCGTCGTCCGGGCGTCCGGGGCCTCGTACGCCAGGTGGACTACCGCCCGCAGGGCGTACTCGACCGTCTGCGAAAACATGTCGGCCACCGGCGGAAAAATTGGAACCGGACCTTGACCTCCGATTATAGCAGGTTACACTGCCGGGGAGTAATTCGGACTTTAAAGTCCGATTTACACCCCCTGGAGTCCGCCATGACCCGCGTCGACGAGCCCCGCCTCGAAGCCGACCTCGGCTACCGGTTCGAGTACCTGGCCGGCTTCATCGGGTTCGGCCCGGACGACGTGGCCGCCGTCCACGCCGCCGCCCCGCTGTTGGCCCCGCTCGTCCCGGCCCTGGTCGACGCCGTCTACGACAAGCTGCACACCTACGACGCCACCTGGCGGCACTTCCTCCCCCGCCAGCACGGGTACGCCGGCGAGGTCCCGGCCGACCTCGCCCACCTGGGCATGGACCACCCCCAGATCGCCTTCCGCAAGCACCACCTGGGCCGGTACTTGGTGAACCTCGTCACCAAGCCGTACGACGGGAAGATGGCGGCCTACCTGGACATGGTCGGCAAGATGCACACCCCGAAGGCCGGCAGCCCGGACCTGGACGTGCCGCTGGTCCAGATGAACGCCCTGCTGGGGTTCGTGGCCGACGCCCTGACGGCGACGATCCTCGGGCTGAACCTGCCGCGGGAGGCCGAGGCCAAGACCCTGCGGGCGTTCGGCAAGCTCCTGTGGGTCCAGAACGACCTGATCACCCGCCACTACCAGGACCGGGCCGCCGCCTGACCGAACCTGGTGGCACAGGCCTCCCGGCCTGTGGTCCCCTTGCACAGGCCTCCCGGCCTGTGCCACCGAGACCGTCGTCCGAGTAATTCGGTACAATCTCCCGGGGCGGCCGGCGAATCACCCCCCGTCGCCCGTTCACACGTCACCCCGGTGAGGTCTGCGATGAGTCACGTCCGGTATGCGGCCCTGGCGGTCGGGTTGGTCGTCGCGGCCGGTGCCCCGGCCCGGGCCGACGAGGCCGACGCCAAGGCGGCCAAGGCCCTAGTGGACAAGGCGATCAAGGCCCACGGCGGGGCCGACAACCTGGCCAAGTTCACCGCCTACACGGCCAAGTTCAAGGGCACCTTCCACGGGATGGGGATGGCCATCCCGATGACCGGCGAGATCGCCACCCAGGGGGCGGACAAGGTCAAGGTCGCCCTCCAGATCGAGGCCGGCGGGCAGACGTTCGCCATCGTCAACGTGTTCGCCGGGGACAAGGGCTGGCTGAAGGTGGCCGACCAGGTCATGGAGATGTCCGCCGACCAACTGGCCGAGGCCAAGGAGCAAACCCACGCCGGGTGGGTGGCCTCGCTGGTCCCGCTGATCAAGGGCACCGGGTACACCCTGGCCACGACCGGCGAGCAACTGGTCAACGACAAGCCGGCCCTGGGCGTCAAGGTGACGGCCAAGGGCCACCGGGACGTCACCGTCTACTTCGACAAGGAGTCCGGGCTGGTGGCCAAGCACGAGGTCATGATGAAGGACGAGGGGACCGGGCAGGAGGTGACCGAGGAAACCTTCCCGACCGACTACAAGGACCAGAACGGGACCAAGCAGGCGGCCAAGACCACCACCAAGCGGGACGGCAAGCTGTACATGGAGGCCGAGCTGACCGAGCTGCAACTGCTGGACAAGGTTGACCCGGGCACCTTCGCCAAGCCGTAGTCGCCGCACACAGGCCGGGAGGCTTGTACCACCAAAATCCCTGGTGGCACAGGCCTCCCGGCCTGTGTTCGCCACCTCCGGTACAATGACCCGGCTCCGTCCCTACCGGGTCCGTTCATGCCGACCATCGCCGACGCGGTCGCCGCCTACGAGCGGGCCGACTTCGCCGCCGCCCGGGAGCTCGCCGCCGGACTACTCTCGTCCGGCCACCCCCAGGCCCACTACCTGCTCGGGCTGATGGACTCGTACGGCGAGGGCGGTCCGGCCGACCCGGCGGCCGCCGCGACCCACTTCCGGGCCGCCGCCGGCCACCCCGGGGCGATGTTCAACCTGGCCGCCCTGTTCGCCCAGGGCCGGGGCGTCCCCCAGAGCTTCGCCGACGCGAAAGCCTGGTACACCCGGGCGGCCGAGGCCGGCAACCCGGACGGCCTCTACCAGCTCGGGGTGATGCACGAACACGGCCAGGGGGTGCCGGCCGACCTGGACGCCGCGGCCGCCCTGTGGGAGCGGGCGGCGGCCGCCGGCCAGCCGCGGGCGATGCTGGCCCTCGGCCGGCTGTACGCCGACGGCGGCCCGGGCCGGTCGGTCGACCCGGGGCTGGCCGCGTACTGGTTCTTCCAGGCCTGGCAGGCCGGGGAGGACGAGGCCGAGCACGACATCATCCGGGTCCGGGAGGCCCTGGAGGCGGCGGCCGACGGCGGTTCGGCGTCCGCCCAACTGGCCCTCGGCTTGCTGCTCTGCTTCGGCCACGACGACCCGGCGGCGGCGGCCCCGTGGTTCGACCTGGCCGCCGGCCAGGACCACCCCGAGGGGGTGCGGATGTTGGCCTACCTGTACGAGACGGGCAAGGGCGTCCCCCGCGACCCGGCCCGGGCCGACGAGTTGTACCGCCGGGCCGCCGGCCTGGGCGACCCGCTCGC
>JAIEQN010000975.1 GCA_019747685.1 Gemmataceae bacterium | reverse complement strand
GCCGCGGCCGCGAGCCGGCCGCCCCAGCCGGTCGCGACCTTTACCCCCGCGGCCGGGTCGCCCCGGCGGAGGCCGTCGAGGAACCGCCACTCCCACCCGCGGAGCGGTTCCGGGCAGGCGTCGAGGAACCGCCACGCCTCGTCGGGGTGGCCGGCCCGGTACAGCCGGTCGGCCGCCGCCACCCGCTCGACGTAGGCGGCCTGCCGCTCCCGGCCCACCAGCCGCTCCAACTCGCACCGGGCCTGAGTCTCCTTGCCGATCATGGCCAGCATCTCGGCCTCGTGCTCCTGGCTGGCCATGTTCTTGAAGGCCAGCGTGACGACGAATGCCACCAGGGCCATCAACGTGACCACCCCCGCCCACGTGACCAGCGGGTGCCGCCGGACCCACCGCCAGGCGTGCTCCCACGACGACACCGGCCGGGCCAGCACCGGCCGCCCGGTCAGCCACCGGTCGAGGTCGTCGGCCAGCTCGGCGGCACTGGCGTACCGCCGGGCCGGCTCCTTCTCCAGGCACTTGAGGGTGATCGTGTCCAGGTCCCGAGTCACCGCCGGGTTGACGGCCCCGGGCGGGGTCGGGGCGGCCGTCGCCGCCAGGTGGAGCGTGGACAGGGCGGTGTCACCGAGGAACGGCGGCCGGCCGGTCAGCCGCTCGTACAGGATCGCCCCGAGGCCGTACACGTCGGCCGCGGTCGTCACCCCGGTCGGGTTCTTGGCCTGCTCCGGGGCCATGTACGCCGGCGTCCCGACCACCGCCGCCGTCCGGGTCGTCGGGTCGTCGGGGTCGAACCGGCCGGCCAGCCCGAAGTCGGTGACGTGCGGCCGGCCGGCCTCGTCGGTCAGGATGTTCGACGGCTTCAGGTCGCGGTGCAGGACGCCCCGCTGGTGGGCGTGGTGGACCGCCCGGGCGACGGCCGCCACCGCCCGGGCGTGGCCCCGCAGGTCGGTCCCCGGCCCGGCCGGGACCGCCTCCAGCCCGCCGGGGAAGCACTTCATGGCGAAGAACGGGACGCCCCCGCCCCACTCCCCGACCTCGTACACCGGGACGATGTGCGGGTGGTCGAGCCGGGCGACCACCTCGGCCTCCCGGGCGAACCGGGCCCGGGCCTCGGCCCCGGGGACGGCCGCGAACGTCTTGACTGCCACGGTCCGGTTCAGGGCCAAATCCTTCGCCCGGTAAACCACCCCCATCCCGCCCCGTCCCAGCTCGTCCCCGATCTCGTACCCCGGGATCGTCGGCCGGCCCAGCGGGGCGCCGCGGGGCCCGCCGGCCCCCCCGGCCGGGGTCCGCAACCCGGGCCGGCCGGTGTCGGCGGCCAACGGCCGGAGGTCCGGGACGAACTCCGGGAACCGCAGCCACAGCTCCTCCGGCCAAGCCGGCGGGGCGTACCGGTTCCGCAGGGCGAACTCGGCCCGGACGATGTCCACGGCCAGCCCCGGGTCGCGGAGTTCCGGGAACCGGCCGAGGTAGTCCTCGGCCCGGACGAACTCGCCCCGCCGGAGCCGGAACTCCAGGTCGACGTGGACCAACTCGACCAGCAACCGGGTGCGGTGCGGGGACTCATCCGGGAGGAACACCTCGACGGCCGGCCGGCGGTCGTCCTGCCAGGCGTCCTCGAACCCCCGGATGACCGACTCGCACTCGGACCAGGCGGCCTCGGTGGACAGGACGGCGGACGGCATGGCAACGGCCCCGGGGCGGGGTCACGGGCGACGGCGGGAATACCCGACGGTCGGGCGGGGCTTACACAGCGTGTAGACCCCACCCCCGGCCCCCTCCCCCGCGGGGGCCGGTTGGCGAGCCGGGAGCGTGAGCGACCGGAGGTCGAGCGCGGGTTACACAGCTTGCCTCCGGTCGCTCACGCTCCCGGCTCGCCACTACTCCCCGGGGGAGGGGGTCCGGTATGGGTCTCCTACCCATCCTCCCCCTGCATCCGTTCGAGCCGCTTGCGGATCCGCTCCCGGAGCCGCCGGACCGACCGCTCGGCCCGGCCGAGCTGGTCGGCGATCTCCCCGGCGGTGAACCCCTGGAGGCTCAGCTCCAGGATGGCCCGCTCGTCCGGGTCGTCGACCGCCCGGAACAGGGCCTCGACCGTCTCGGCCATCACCGCCGCCTCGTCCGGGCTCGGCTCCCGGTCCAGGGCCACGTCGGCCACCACCCCCGGCCCGCTGTCGGCCGGCCCGCCGGCCACCTCCCGCCCCACGTCCCGCTTCCCGGCCTTGTAGTAGGCCGCCCGGTCGGCGCACTTGCGGAGGGTGATCATGGTCAGCACCCCCCACAGGTTGTCCCAGGTGCCGACCTCCAACCCGCCGGCCCGCTGACGGACGAAGAAGCTCTTGTACGCCGACTGGACCACGTCCTCCGCGTCCACCTTCACCGCCAGCCGGGCGTCCAGGTGCCGCCGGGCCAGCCCGACCAGCCGACCGGCGAACCGGGCGAACACCTCCCGGGCCGCCTCGTCCTCCCCCGACCGCAACCGGCCCATCAGCACGGCGAACGACTCGCTCACGGACATATCCGGACCCCCGGCGGGTTCGGGCGAAATTTTTTGGCCGGCCGCCGGTCGGGCCGGGATTCCCCGGTGCCGCCCGGACGCGGCGGACCCGCCCCGGTGTCGTTGTACGCCGGCCGAGTGTCCCGCCGCAACCCTCGCCCCCACCCACCGACCCGCCAGGAGGCCGTCCGATGCTGCGAGCCATGTTCAACGCCCTGGTCCGCGGAGCCCGCCGCCGGAACCCCCACGCCGCGGCCCGATTCACACCCGGCCTCGAAGCCCTCGGGCGGCGGGACGTGCCGGCCGTGACCGCCGTCTTCCAGGTCGGGTTCGGGGTCCTCCAGGTGTTCGGCGACGACGCCGCGAATACCATCGAGATCTCCCGCGACGAGTTCGGGTTGATTTACGTCAACGGCGGCGGGGTCACGATCGAAGGCGGCACCGAGGACCTGCCCGCCTTCCCGCACGTCTTCAACACCCAGGCGATCGCCGTTTTCGGTAAGGGCGGGAACGATGTCATTACCCTAAACGAGTCGAACGGCCAGCTCCCGACCGCGTTCCTCCACGGCAACTCCGGGAACGACCTGCTGGCCGGCGGGTCGAGCGACGACCAACTCCTCGGCCAGTCCGGCAACGACACCCTGCTCGGGTACGGTGGGACCGACCTGTTATTCGGCGGCTCGGGGAACGACGTGCTGCTCGGCGGCGACGGCGACGACCAGGTGTACGGCCAGGACGGGACCGACCGGCTGATCTGGAACCCGGGCGACGACACCGACCTGAACGAGGGCGGGGCCGGGACCGACGTCGTCGAGGTGAACGGCGGGGACGCGGCCGAGACGTTCACCATCGCCCCGAACGGCGACCGGGTGCGGTTCGACCGGACCGACCCGGACCCGTTCGCCATCGACATCGGCACGTCCGAGGCCCTGGTCGTCAACGGCCGCGGCGGCGACGACGCCGTGACCGGGTCGAACGGCCTGGCCGCCCTGATCCGGCTCACCATCGACGGCGGGACCGGCGACGACACCATCACCGGCGGGGACGGCAACGACACCCTGTACGGCGGCGACGGCAACGACCTGGTGATCGGCCGGCGGGGCGACGACCTGGCCGACCTCGGGGCCGGGGACGACGTGTTCGTCTGGAACCCGGGCGAGGCGGACGACACGATCCGGGGGCGGGACGGGTTCGACACCATGCAGTTCAACGGCAACGGGGCCGACGAGCGGGTCGAGCTGTCGGCCGTCGGCGGCCGGCTCAAGTTCACCCGGGACGTGGCCAACGTCACCATGCTCACGGACGACCTGGAGCGGGTCAACTTCACCGCCCGCGGCGGGGCCGACGCAATTACCGTGGGCGACCTGTCGAAGACGGACGTGCAGGAGGTCCACGTCGACCTGGCCGACCCGGCCGGCGGCGGCATCGGGGACGGCAAGGCCGACTCGATCACCTTGAACGGGTCGAAGGCGGCCGACTTCGTCGAGATGCTCGGCCAGGGCGGGTCGATCGCCGTCGTCGGGCTGCCGACGTTCGTCTCCATCACGGCCGCCGAGCCGGCCGACGCCCTCCGGGTCAACGGGAACGCCGGCGACGACCGGATCAGCGCCACCGGCCTGACGACGCCGGTCGCCCTGACCCTGGACGGCGGGTCCGGGGACGACACCATCTTCGGCAGCAACCTGGCCGACATCATCCACGGCGGGTCCGGGACGGACTTCGTGGTCGGCCGGCGGGGCGACGACGTGGCCGACCTCGGGGCCGGCAACGACATCTTCGTCTGGGCCCCGGGCGATGACAACGACCGGATCGAGGGCGGGGCCGGGACCGACGAGATGCTCTTCCTCGGGGCCGGGGCGGACGAGGTGGTCGAGCTGTCCGCCAACGGCGGGCGGCTGAAGTTCACCCGCGACGTGGCCAACGTCGTGATGGACACCGACGACGTCGAGCGGGTGACGTTCAACGCCTTCGGCGGGGCCGACACGGTCCGGGTCGGCGACCTGTCCGGGACCGACGTGAAGCTCATCCGGGTCAGCCTGATCGGCGGGTCGGGACAGGCGAACGACGGCAAGGCGGACGCGATCACCGTCACCGGGACGGCCGCGGCGGACCGGATCCGCGTCTCGACCGCGAACGCCGAGACGGTCGTGTCCGGGCTGCCGGCCCAGGTCCGGATCACCGGGGCCGACCCGGGGTCCCTGGACCGGCTGACGGTGGACGGGGCGGCCGGTGACGACCGGATCGACGCCGCCCGGCTGGGGGCCGACCTGTTCGCGTACACCGCCGTCGGCGGCCTCGGGAACGACACCTTCGTCGGGTCGGCCGGGAACGACACGATCGTAGGCGGGGACGGGAACGACGCGGCCTTCATGGGGGCCGGGGACGACGTGTTCGTCTGGTTCCCGGGCGAGGACAACGACCGGATCGAGGGGCAGGCCGGCCGGGACGAGATGCTGTTCTTCGGGAACAACGCGAGCGAGACCGTCGACATCTCGGCCGTCGGCAACCGGGTCCGGTTCTTCCGGGACGTGGCGGCCGTGACGATGGACCTGAACGACACCGAGGTGGTCACCTTCCTCGCCGCCGGCGGGGCCGACACGATCACCGTCGGCGACCTGTCCGGGACGGACGTGACGGAGGTGAATTTGAACCTGGCGGCGTTCGGCGGGGGCGGCGACGCCCAGCCGGACACGGTCGTCGTCACCGGCACCAACCGCGACGACGTGATCCAGGTGGCGGGCGACGCGACCGGGGTCGGCGTCTTCGGGCTGGCCGCCCAGGTCAACATCACCGGCGCCGAGGCGGCCACCGACCGGTTGGTGATCCTCGCCCTCGCCGGGGACGACGTGGTGCCGGCCGCGGGCCTCGCGGCCGACGCGATCCAGCTCACCGCCGACGGCGGGGCCGGGGACGACGCCCTGATCGGCGGCGACGGGGCCGACAGCCTGCTCGGCGGGGACGGCGACGACTTCCTCGACGGCCGCGGCGGGGTCGACGTGCTCGACGGCGGGGTCGGCGACGACATCGAGATCCAGTAGCGGTCCGCCGGACCGTTCCCGGGGCCGGGTCACCACGACCCGGCCCCGCTCCGTTTCACCGCCGTACACCGGAGGCACCGCCGAATGGGCTTGCCCGAAACCGATCCGCCCGCCCGCCCGGCGGCCGCGGCCGTTCTGGTCGCCTACCTGGCGTTGCTCTTCTACGGGCTCGGGGCGGGGCTCTTGGAACAACTGCTGAACTACCCGATGTGGCGGGACATGGGTGCCCGGATGGCGGACGCCGACTTCACGGCCACCCGCCGGGACCACCTGTGGCGGATCGTCCCGCTGCTAGTGATCCCGGTCGCCCTCCGCTTCCCAGCCACGGTCTTCCTGCTGGCCCGCCGGCCGGCGTTCGTGCCCCGGTGGGCGGTGCTGGTGGCCCTAGCCTGCCAGGCGGTCGGCTGGGCGTCGAGCGCCCTGATCCAGATCCCGATCCAGTCCGCGCTCACCGACCACGGGTACTCGGACGCCCTGCTCGACCGGCTGATCGTGACCGACTTCTGGCTGCGGGTGCTGCCGTCGGTCGTGGAGGCCGGGGTCGGTCTGTTCCTCCTCCGGCGGGTCGCGGCCCGGCTCGCTTAGCCGCCCCTCCCCCCGCCGCCGCGGGCGTGTTATCCTCAACACCGACTGCCCCGCCACCCGCGCCGCCCGCCTGACGAGGAGCTACCCGTGCCGACACCCCAAGACCCGGCCCCGACGCTGATCTTCGACTCCCACCTCGACCTCGCCCTCAACGGTGTGGACTGGAACCGCGACCTGCGGATGACGGTCGAAGACATCCGCGTGCAGGAGCGGGTCTGGGGGATGACCGACCTCGGCCGGCAGACCGGCACGGTCTCGCTGCCCGAGCTGAAGCGGGCCGGGGTGGCGGTCGGCGTGGCAACGGTGCTCGCCCGGCAGGAGCAGCCGATCAACCACCCGTTCGGGTGGACGACGCCCGAGGCCTGTTACGCCGTGGCGACGGCCCACCTCGCCTACTACCGGGCGCTGGAGCGGGCCGGGTGGGTGAGGATGCTGCGGACCCGGCAGGACCTGGCGGCCCACGCCGCCGCCGCCCGCCGGGACCCGGCCGGGGTGCCGTTCGGGTTCGTCCTGAGCATGGAGTGCGCCGACCCGGTCCTCGACCCGGACAACATCCGCGAGTGGTACGACCTCGGCCTGCGGGCGATCGGCATCACCCACTACGGGGCCAACCGGTACGGCGGCGGCACCCGCAGCGAGGTCGGGCTGGCGGCGGACGCCCTGCCGCTGTTGCGGAACATCGAGGAGTTGGGCATCGCCCTGGACATGACCCACCTGTCGGACGTGGCCTTCCGGCAGGTGTCCGACCGGTTCGGCGGGCGGGTGCTGGCCAGCCACCAGAACGCCCGGAAGTTCTGCGACTGGCAGCGGCAGTTCTCCGACGACCAGTTGCGGTGGGTCATCAAGCGCGGCGGGGTGATCGGGGTGGCGTTCGACGCCATCATGCTCCAGCCGGGGTGGGTCCGGGGGGTGACGAAGCCGGGGGTGACGATGGAGCGGGCGGTCGACAACATCGACCACGTCTGCCAGTTGGCCGGGAACGCCGACCACATCGGCATCGGCAGCGACCTGGACGGCGGGTACGGGTCCGAGCAGACCCCGGTCGACCTGAACACGATCGCCGACCTCCAGCGGCTGCCGGAGTTGCTGGCGAAGCGGGGCTACTCGCAGGCCGACACCGAGCGGGTGATGAGCGGGAACTGGCTGCGGTTCTTCGGCGAGGTGCTGCCGGACGGGAGGTGAAAACACGAACCCCACCCGTTTGAGCGGGTGGGGTTCGATTTATGCCGGCGGTGACCTACTCTCGCGCTGGACGCACTACCATCGGCCCCGGGCGCTTATCGGCCGTGTTCGGGATG